>JAADHX010000494.1 GCA_013151655.1 Actinomycetota bacterium | reverse complement strand
GTGGAATGCTCTAGATGCGATGCTGTCAGCCTCGGCAGAACGTGGTGAGATCGAGTTGTTCCTGGCCGATCGAATTTGGCCAGACGCGACATCCTCGCCCGACCAGGGCTGGGTCGATCTGCTGGCCGCCGAGCATGGAGCCTCGTCGCAAGTTCTTGATCTTCGTGGCGACCCCGACCGAAGTGCCGAGATAATCAACGAATGGGTCTCCGACCAAACCGAGGGTCTTATCGAGGATCTCATCGACCCGAGCGGTCTCGGCGGCAGCACGGTGCTGGTGCTCACCGATGCAATTTACTTCGAGGCCAAGTGGGAGCGGCCTTTCGGCAAGTACGGCGAGGTAGCTGCGCTGTTCGAAAGGGCCGATGGAACAAGTGTGGAGACCTCGTACATGGTTGAGCGAGAGTTGGCTGACCTCCGTGGTTCGGGCGATGGGTGGGTGGCCGCCGAAATTCCATACCGCGGGTCCGACTATTCGATGTTGGTTGTCGTTCCCGACGAAGGTCGATTTGACGAGATGCGCGACCAGTTGGCGCTGACCCTGATAACCGAAGTCGATCAACAGATGACCACCGGTCCCTACCAACTACGGCTCCCAAAATGGGACAACAAGTCAGATATAGACCTTTTACCTTGGCTTGAAGCCATCGGCGTCGCACCAGGTTCGTATCCGCTGATTAGCCCACCAGCGTTCTTGGGCGGCGCAGTTCACGCGGCCAATATTGCTGTCGACGAAACTGGCACAATCGCCGCGGCCGCGACCGGGCTGGTGTTCGGTGAGTCAGGACCAGCAGAGCCGGAGCTTGACGTGTTTGCCGATCAGCCGTTCTTGTACCTGATTCGACACCGCCCAACCGGGGTTGTGCTCTTTGCGGGTCAGGTCATGGATCCAACCGCGTGATGAGCAACTGGGCTAGAGCGCCAACCCGCCGAGAGTTGGCAATTAGGTTGTCGGCCTTGCGCTCCTGTTTACCAGTGGCAAGCCTGACCCGAGTTTCACTGACAACCGATATTGGGTGAAGCTGAAACAGTTCGATCAGGGCAAGTCGGGCCTCAGCTGAGAGTCTCTTGGACAATGCGTCGGGGTCGAGTGTGTCGACGATGATGACCTCGTCGAATGCAGCGTCGCCTATTGGCGCATCTACGCCACCAACAAGACCCTGCATAAGGGTGCTTTTTTGGCGGCGTGTCATGCGTAGCTTGGGCAGGTTGGTGCGGATTGATATCTCGTAGTGAGTGAAGATGGATGGTGCTTTGCGCACCCTTTCAGAATCGACTTCGACGGTCACGGTGTGGTTGTCGATGACGCCGCTCATCTTTGGGGGTCCACCCAGAACCTCAGGTTCGAGCTCAAAGCCCAGTACATCGGCCGCCTTTACCCAGGCTGATCGCCTGGCTCGTACCCGCAGCGCCCAGGCCCCTCCCACCAGGAGCACGAGCAGAACAACAATCAGAAACGACACTCACCCAGTAGATCAGCTACAGACGCCACTCCCACCCGTCTGCCCGCGCGCCTGCCCTACGAACCTGTGTCCAACAATCGGGGTGGGGACCTCGGTCCTCGACACAGTTTGGGGTTGGGCTGCCGAACTTGGAGTTAGTCGCCGAAGCCTTCGAAGGCGGCGTCGATGGCTTGAGTGGAGTAGGACCTAAACGCTATAAGGGTGTTGGTGTTGAGGATGCCTGAGAGCTTCGAGATGCCCTCGGTGACGACCTTGGCGATGTCGTCGTGGGTCTCGACCTTGGCGATAGCGACGAGGTCGACATCGCCGCCAGCGACCGAGTGGGCTTCAGTGATTCCGTCGATGTCGGCTAGCTGGGTGCCAAGCTCGGCAATGGCACCAGGCTCGGCGTTGATCATTATGAGAGCAGTGATGGACATCGCGGTGGTTCCTGTCGTTACGGATTTGTGACCGTGAGTCTAGTTAACTGGGCGAGGGCCCAAGAGACTCGCCAGCTGGCCGAGGCTGGCGACTGTGTGGGTGATGGCGATCTCGGTAGGCGGTGCGGCGCCACGACGGTTAAACCATATGGTGTCAAGGCCGTAGTCGAAGCCGCCGCGCATGTCGGAGCTGATGCTGTCGCCGATCATCACAGCTCCGCCGGGATCGACCCCGAGCAGCTCGAAAGTTGCGTCGAAGATGGCCGCGCCTGGCTTCGAACACCCGATCTCGCCCGAAATGATCAGGGCGTCGAAAAGCGAGCTGATTCCGAGCCTAGCCACCCGAGCCCGCTGAATATCGCCGACTCCGTTGGTAACAAGTGCCATCGTCTCGGAGTTGTCCAAGGCCGAGCGGAGTGCCTGCTGGGCTCCAGGGTAGAGATCACCAAATCGACCCATACCGGCCGCAAAACTGTTGGCCATCACAAGCGGATCGGCATCGAGGTCGCACTCGCGCACTAGCTGTTCGAAGCGAAGGGTCTTCACCTCGTTAGGTGACAGCTCTCCTGTCTCGACGCGGGCCCAAAGGCCCCCGTTGATGCGTCTGTAAATGGTGGCGACACTAGGTTGGTCAGCGACATTGGCCGACTGAAGTGTTTCGGCGAGGGCTAAGCGCTCGGAGGCCTCTGAGTCGAGCAGCGTATGATCGAGGTCCCAGAGGATGGTTCGGTAGAGCACCTCAGCTGCGGTCGGTGATGTCGAGAAGTGTGTTCCACACGTTTGTGGTTTGAGCCAGTTGCGGTAGGTCGAACGCGCTGGTCCATCCCCGAACAACGGCTTCGGGCGCCCCGGGCGAGGGTCGGTACACCTCGTCGACAGCTGATAGTAGATCGTGGTGGTGCAACATCAGCTCGCTGAGACCGAACCCAGCTTGCACGGCAACCGGAATTGGCCCGAGTTGGTGAGCTATGAGCTCGTTCGGGTCGTCGATGAGGCCCAAGAATGTGCGCACCGCCCGCTCGCAGGCGTTTGGTGCATTCTGGCTGAAGGACTCAAAAGCGGCTTGGTTGGCTTCGTTCAGAGCATCGGGGCCAAATGGAGCTGTTAGATCGCCAGACCGTGACTGCGCGAGCATCTCATTGAACCGCTCGAACGTGGCCGCGACGTGGGCCACAACTTGGTCGCCTGTCCAAGGCTCGCAACGGGTTGGGGCAACCGTCACGTCGGGTCTGTGGGCTGTGGCCAGGAACAGCTCGAGTTCGACCGCCAAATGGGTAGTCGGCGTGGTCCAGTCGCCCGTTGTACGCCAGTTGGATTGATCTGTTGCCGGGTCGTCCACCTCGACACCCTATTGCTATCGGGCCAACTACGGTGCAGATATGGAGCAGCACCTACGAGTCGTTCAACTAAACATCGGTTCTTTGTTCGAGCCAGATTGGGAGCAGCGACGCCACGAGATCGTGTCTTGGCTCGACCACCTCAGTCCCGATGTTGTGTGTCTTCAGGAAGTGACTCAGTCCGCCGCTGGCAACACCGCAGAGTGGATAGCTGCCGCCGCCAACGGCGCGTGGCAGTTCGCTTTCGGCGGTGGGGCATTCGATCAGGCGATCTGGCCAGACAACCAACTGACTTTTGGCTCGGCGGTGCTGTCGAAGTGGCCAATCGAGGCGCAGAACTATCGTCGCTTAGGCATTGTCGACGACAATCCCATCGATCTAGCTGTCCCGTGGGAGGTCATGCACGCCAGAACGGCCGGCCTCGACGTTTTCGCCACCCACCTGGCCGCGGCGCCGATGTCGGCTGCCAATCGACTGGCCCAGGTGGTGGAGATCGACACGTTCGTGAAGAAGATTCGAGGCACGGTCGACGACTTCACGTTCGGCAAGAGACGCGATGCAATGCCTGCGATTCTGTGCGGGGACTTCAACGCCGAACCCGATAGCGACGAGATTCGATTCATGTCGGGTTTAACCGATATCGAAGGGCGCCGGACGTACTGGCAAGAGGCCTGGCGGGTGGCTGGCGAACACAGCCAGGGTTACACCCAGGACTGGCGTACGAACGCAATTGCGGGTGGTCTGAACATTCCCCGCAAGCGGATTGACTATGTGTTCGTTGGCGACCCGTTCCGACGCGACGGCAACGCAGGTCGGGTCGTCGACGCCAAGCTTGCGTTTCACACTCAGCGGACCGGTGTCGTGGCGAGCGATCACAACGGCCTGGTGGTCGACATAGTGTGGCCAGATCGCCCCGTTAGCGATGCGCGGTCGACCGCCGCCAGCTGACGCGATAGGCGCCACGGCGCGCCGCTGCTAGCGAAGCGCCCGGGGCCTGAGGTACCTCTGCCAAAGCCTGGTGTGGCCTCGATTGCTTGCCGCCCAGGCGACGAGGCCGAGGATCACCGGGATGGTTGCGAGGAAGCGGATCGAGCTAGGGGTAGCCGCGGCCGCGGTGGCGGGGACGGCCCTAACGGCCCAGGCCGACACAGTTGCGGCGAACACCGCCGCGGACATGGCCGGCCACCAGCCGTTTAGGTGACTGTGCTTACGACAACGCTCGGTGAACAAGGCCAGCAAACCAATGAAGCCCAAAAGGCACGAAACCCCAATGGTGGCGCTGGCCGAGCCTGACAACGTTGGTGGACTCGACAGATACCCAAGCGCCACAGAATCAGCGCCGGGTGGTGCGTCGGCCACGAACGAACCGATTGACCACCAACTGAACCCAAAGGTCACGAACGGCAGAGTCATAACCGTCGCCACTTCGGGCCACCATGCAACACCCTCCTGCGGGGCCGAAACCAGCTGCGAGTGGGGCATAGACCCCTATTCGGCAGCTCGAAGTGGCGTCATGACCTGTTCGACGAATCGGTGGATGGGTTCGAGATCGAGTGGGTTCCCAAAGTCCATCACGAAGTGGTCGACTCCGGCGTTTCTGAATGCCGCGACTTCGTCGAGAAGTGCGTCGGACTCAGCGTCGTTTTCTGGCAATGCTCGTTCGAGGGTTGTGCCGGTCTCGATCGAGAAGGGGTCGCGGCCTGCGGCCTCGGCCGAAGCCTTGACGATCTCGTGTTTGGCTACCCACGAGTCGACGTCTTTGGCTCCGCCATGCCACATGTCGGCGATCCGGCCTGCGGTTGGCAGCGCCACCTTGGGACCGTTCGCTCCGATGCAGACCCGTGGTGTCACTTGGGGCAACGGTGGTGCGCACGCTTCGTCGATCGAGAAATACTTGCCTTCAAACGATGGGTAGTCCTGGGTCCACATCAGACGACATATCTCGACGACCTCCTCGAGTTGTGCGAAACGAATCGACGGCTTCGGGAAGTCGTAGCCATAGGCCTCGTACTCATCACCTCGCCAACCGGCGCCGATGCCGAGCATGAACCGGTTGTCCGAAAAGACCTGAAGGGTGGCAGCCATCTTGGCCGTGAGAGCCGGCGGGCGGTACCCGTGACCGAGCACGTGATGACACAACAACACGTCGTCGAGTTTGGCTGCGAGCCAGGTGAGCGCCGTCCACGCTTCGACGAAGGGATCCGTTTTGGATTCGAAACCGTAGAAGTGGTCGGCGATCCACACCGAGTCGAACGGTCCGTTGACTGTCGGCAAGATGTTCTTGGCTTGCTCGACAACGATCGGCTTGAAGTCGCTCCACCGGTTGCCAATGCATGGCGATAACCAGCCGAACCTAAGGGGGTGTTGTGAGTCGGTCATGGCTCCAGGGTATTGACCGCTCGGCCAGACGTCAGATCGATCTGCACGGTTGTCTCGACGTTGTTCAAGAACTCGCGGTCGTGGCTTACGAGGATGAGGGTGCCTTCGTAGTTTCCCAGGGCCGATTCGAGCTGTTCAATTGCTTGCAAGTCGAGATGGTTGGTGGGTTCGTCGAGGACGACACAATTGACACCCATGGCTTGGAACATCGCTAGCTGAGCTCGGGTGCGTTCGCCTGGCGACAGGCTGGAGGCCGGTCTTGCCACGGCGGCGGCAGCGAGGCCGAACTTGGCTAACACCGAGCGGGCCTCGGCGATGCCGAGCTTGCCGTCGGCGGTGATGACGTCGATGAGAGATTTGGCTCCGTCGTGAAACGCCCCGCGGAGTTGGTCGAGTTCGCCCAGCAGAACACTCGACCCCAATACTGCGTGGCCCGAGATTGGATCGAGGCGCCCGAGCAGGACCTCGATCAGCGTCGACTTGCCGCTGCCATTTGGTCCGGTGATCGAGACCCGGTCGGCCCACCGAATCTCGACGGTGAGCGGCCCCAACCTGAACTCGCCTCGACCAATCACGGCGTTGTCGAGAGCGGCCACTATCGAACCGCTGCGTTGGGCGGTGGCGATAGTGAACTGGAGATCCCACCCTTCCCAGGGTTTGTCGACCACTACTAGACGCTCCAGGGCCCGGTCGGTGGCACTCGCCTTGCCTGCCAGTGCTTCGTTTTGGGCCTTGTCGTAGGCATTGCGATGTTTGTCGGGGTCTGGGTTCTTCTTGAGTTTGGAGGTACCTTTCGCGACCCAATCGCGCTTCTGTTTGGCCTGGGCCTTGAGCTGGTCTCGTCTGTCGGTGTAATGCTGGTACTCGTCTTCGGCGTGGGCTCTGGCCACGGCCTTCTCGTCTAGGAACGCATCCCAACCGCCTCCGAATAGTCGCCCCGAACGGCTGTGTTCGTCGATTTCGAAAACCTCAATGGCGGCATTGGCCAGAAACGCCCGGTCGTGAGACACGAAAACGAGGCCTCCCTGGTGTTCCTGTACCCATTGTTCGAGCTTGTCTAGCCCGGCAGCGTCGAGGTCGTTGGTCGGTTCATCGAGCATGGTCAGGTCGAAACGGCTTAGCAGAACAGTGGCCAAGCCAATGCGCGCCGCCTCGCCACCTGAGAGGGTTGGCAACGGGCGATCAAGGGTCGACTCGGCGAGCCCGATGTCGTCGCCAACTTTGGCCAGCCTGGCATCGAAGTCGGCCGCACCAAGGCTGGTCCACTTGGCCAGGGCCTGGTCGAACCGATCGTCGCTACCCGCCTCGTCGGCAGCCAGAGCGAGGGTCGACGCCTCGAACTCGGTAGTCGCAGCAGTCACTCCGGTGCGGGCCGACAACAGCTGCCGAACCGTGGTGTCGTTAGTGCGGGCGGGTTCTTGATGGATTAGGCCGATGTTCGCTGCGGGCGGGTTCACCGCTATTTGGCCAGAAGTTGGCTTGACCTCTCCGGCGATTAGCCGCAGCAGCGACGACTTGCCGACACCGTTTGGGCCGACCACGGCCATACACGTTCGATCATGGATAGCGAGGTCGATCGACGAGAGGATTCGACGATCCCCAGGCGACCAGGTGACCTCTCTTAGAGTCAACGAAAAGGCTGAATGGGCCATGAGCTGCGCAACTTTGATCGACGGGACGGAACGACGAACGGATCGTCGGTGGTCTGCGGAGCCCTTGACAGGACAGCGACCTAGTCGGGTTAGCTAGTGCTCATTTCATTGCCTAAGACCTTAGCGTGCTGGGTTAGGCGGCGCCGGATCTGGGTTTGGTGCCTGGTTTTTGGCCGTGGGGTGGGTTGGTCCATTCTTTGATGGTTCGTCCGTCGCTGTCGCGGGTTCGGTACCAGGTTCTTGGGGTGTGGGGGAGTACCTTGAAGTTGTTCGAAGGGCATGAGTTTCGCCGTCACATTGGTGAGGAAGGTCTGGCCTTTGGAGGCAATTTCATGGCACTTACCACCAAGGGCAGCGCCCTTGGTGGGTCCCGGTCGAGTTGGCGTTTCCTTCCGCAACACAGAACGAGCTCTCGTTGAGCGACGCTAGAACCTTGATAGACAGTGGCTTCATAGCAGTGGCCGAGATGAGGTCGCGCGTCGAGTACGGCGACGACCGAAACGGGCATGTCAACTATGTCAAGGGCGCCAACACTGCTGGGTTCGTCAAGGTCGCCGCCGCCATGATCGCCAACGCGTTCTGGGATGAAGTGGCTATCGGTGGCGGTAGATAGTGGAGCGGTGGTCGATTCGGTGCACGATGACGGCCCTGTCATTTTCGTTGATCTCGTAGACGATTCGGTAGCTGCCCCGACGGGCCGAGTGCAGTCCGGCGAGTTTGCGTTTGAGCCGGCCTCCTACCCGGTGGGGGTTGTCCAGTAATGGCCCGAGCATGAACTCGACTATGGCGGCTGCTGTGCGGTCGGGGAGTCGGTTCAGTTGTCGGTTCGCCGGGCCGGTGACTCGTAGCTCGAACCCGTGTGATTGGGTCAAGCTTGGGGGTACTGGGTGCGGAGTTCTTCGGCGGTGACGTAGTCCCCAGACTTGTAGGCGGCGCGCGACTCGGTTAGCGATTTGATGGATTTGGGGTCAGACAGTAGGTCGAGGGTGTCTTCGAGTGACTCGAGTTCGTGCGGGCTAATCAGTACGGCGGCGGCGCGGCCGTGGCGGGTAACGATGATCCGGTCGTGGGTGTCTTCAACGCGGTCGATCATTTCGGACAGTTTCGACTTGACTGTGGCGAGTGGGAGTATCTCCGACATGACTATAATTGTAGTCATGGATTCGATGGATGTCTATGGGAACCTCCGCAACGAATGTGCTCCAATGAAGCACACATCGGAAGTTGGGATTCGCGCGTTGAAACAGAATGCGTCAGCCGTGGTGGCTGAGGCTGCCGCTGGCGAGACCGTAACCATCACCGACCGGGGTCGCCCG
>JAADHX010000263.1 GCA_013151655.1 Actinomycetota bacterium | reverse complement strand
TGATGTTGACCACGTCGGAATCGCCCAACACCACACCAGTCCCTTCAATCGTTAGATTCGCCCCTGACAATGTCCAGAGTGGCGAAAAAATGATCGAATAGCTGCTCTTCGAGTCGACAGAGGGAAACGTCGCTGTGGGACACTGAGGGTCCGACAGGTCGAGTTGCACCTGCAGTATGGCCTCAGGGTAGATAGGCACTGCCTCCTCCACTACATAAGGGAGCCGCTCTGGTTCGACCACCGATGTTGACGTTGATGAGGGAGCGAGCGGAAGGCCACTTTCGAGCGTCTGTCCAGCCTGGCGAGAGTTATCATCGGACGTGCAGGATGACCCAAGAAGAATGAGACTGACACTGAGCGTGGTCATCCGAACTACAACGGATTGCATAGACGAACCTCGCCGTCGGCGCCTGAGCCGGTGAATAGACCGGTGGCCTCAGGGGAATTCGCAAAGAACCCCACCGCCCAGTTCCAGGCGGCTTCGCGCTTCTGCGTGGTCGTCGAGCCAGGGAAACTCGGAGCGTTGTCCCAGATCCACTGTTTCCAGCTATCGCGCTCTGCGAAACTTCCTGACCTCCGCAGAGCACCACGGTAGAGCGCCGAGAACCTGGCGCGAAGTTCAGAAGCGTGATTGACATCATTGAACTGGGGGCGTGACTTGAATTCTCCGCTCGCATAGAATCCGAACACAGCCGCTGCAAGTCCGGCCTGGTTGCAGGCGCCACCTATCCAATAGTTGTAGCCACCCGGATCCGGAGCCCGTCCCAGAGCCCGATCGTACAATGAGACTATGAAATCGCGTCGGGGATTGTTGACGGTGTACACGTTGTCACTTGATGACCGCCATTGCTGCATCTCGCTGTCCTGAGTGAATACGCGATTGCCAGCAGGAGGGTTGCTCGGGGAAGTACACGTTACGAGGGAGCCACCATGAAACCCGACAGCTGTACGCGAGAACTGCGAGGTGTAGACCCAGACGGGGGACCCGCTGTCGCCCCCGCACGTTAGGTAGTTTGCTTGAGCGAATTCGTTCGGATTCGCCGTTTGCACCGTCCCACAAGTCATATCAGTTGCCATTCCGTGCTTACAAACGAAATCGCCGGGCTGAGGGTCTCGGTGGCCGACAACGGCGACGCCGAATCGATTGGACCCGGTGTCTCTAATCTTCAGGTCATTTACTGCCTGCAGGTTGGAGGGGAGATCATATAATGCGATGTCTCTGTCAACACTGTTGTTCGTGGACGCAATGAGGGTCGCTGTTTGACCAGAAACAGGGCGGGTGGGGTTGCCGGCCGCGCAGTGTCCGGCAGTCGACATCATGTAGTCCACGGGTGCGGTACCGCTAGCTTGAGTGATTACTACATATCCCCATGTGCAGCCGAACGCGTTCGTTCCGCCTGAGTAGGGGAGGCAGGTATTGTTGGTGCAGTCTTTTGCTCCATCATCTCGGGCTGAATATACCGCGCACCCATCCATCCACCCATCCATCCATCCGATACCAGGGTTCGGCAGGTGGCAGTGGGTCAGTTTGAGGAAGGCGTCCAGAAGTCTTGTCTTCTCCCACCGAGGCGAGGGTGTTGAAGGCAGCGGGGGTTGTTCCTGTCTCACCGTCAAGCGGTCAGCCACAAGTATCCCTCATGGCCCACACGCAAGGTAAGGGGTTGTTCGGCGGTAGCGGTAAGCCCATCGATCAGATGGCGGCGCATCTGCCGAACCGATCTTGGGCAATTGGGTCGACGACCTACAGAACGTAAGGCACGGTGGTTGATCTAACCATCGTCTCGCTGGCCGGCGATTGATGAGACTTCGCCCACGGACGGCAGTCTCCACGCTTGAAACAGCCCGCCCGCGATCGCATCGAGACAACGGCGAGGCTCGCGGCCACGGTGATGCCGCTGAATGCGCTGGATATCAGAGATGCCCCCGAGCCCGTCGTAACGCGAGTTCCTACGACAACCCCCTCCGCACCGCGAACGCGCGTGCCGAATCCACCCTCGTCGTAGTCACGGCGGTCATCGGTTCGAGGTTGCTGCGATCCTCGCGCTACCGCCACCTCTTCCAGGCACTCACCTATCTCCTCGTCAATCCTGTCGAACAGGTTAGGAGAGCCCAGCGCAGCGAATAGGATAATCGGGGTGTTGATCGCAAGTCTCTCCACAAGAGTGAGCAACTACGACCGAAGTTCGTGGCCGTTCTCGATTCCAGCGGTTGCGCAACTCGCGACAGAGAAGTTGAAACTGTCATCATCGCTGGTCGTTCTTGTGAGATAACGGCAGTGGCAAGTTGACCAGTTCGGCCGGGCGCTAGTCTTTCGCCCACACCATCGACGCGCACCACGGGCGCGCAGCCCGAGCTTCGACATGCACCCGCACCGGTTCGCCGGCGGTATCGTTGATGCCAAGCACGGTCACGTCGCCAAGACCGACCAGCAATTCACAGACGCGAATAGAGTCTACGACCAGAGGGGTCCTCGGCTCTGTTGGCGTAGAGAACCGCTGGACTTACAGGCCCCTGTGCCGCGCCCGCGATCCCTCAGATCCGAAGAGCGCCATAAAGGCACACAGCTCCACCGCTGTCGGTGCTTTTGTGCCAACGATGCGAATATTCGGCGCGCCGATTCGTTAGTCTGAGCCTTGGCACTCCACACCTGTTGGTCGCGGATTGGCATCGTTGCGATGTCTTGGTCTAAGGGCAGACGCCCGGGTGCCGACTTCAAACTAACCAACACACTTGTGGAGATAACTATGTCCGAACTTCCTGCCGTGTTAGCGGCTGGCGACTACAAGGTTGCCGACCTCAACTTGGCCGCTGCCGGCCGTAAGCAGATTGACCTCGCCGAGGTTGAGATGCCAGGCCTTATGGAGCTACGTGCTCGCTACTACGACAGCAAACCTCTAGCTGGGGCCCGCATCATGGGGTCGCTGCACATGACCGTCCAGACCGCGGTTCTAATCGAAACCCTGGTCGATATCGGCGCCGATGTGCGCTGGGTCAGCTGCAACATTTTCTCGACCCAAGACGAAGCCGCTGCCGCGGTAGCAGTCGGGCGCGAAGGCAGCGTCGACTCGCCTCGGGGCACCCCCGTCTACGCCTGGAAGGGTGAATCACTTGAGGAATACTGGTGGTGCACCGAACAGGCTCTTCGTTGGCCAGGTGCCAGTGGGCCGAGTCTGATTCTCGATGACGGCGGCGACGCCACCATGTTTGTACTGCTCGGCGCCAAGTACCAGCTTGCGGGCGAAATTCCGGCTCCAGATAGCGCCGATTCGCCAGACGAAGAAGAGATTTACAAACTTCTTCACAAGATCGCAGCCGAGAACCCAATCGACTTTGTGGCTATGCGTGATGGCATTCAAGGCGTGTCCGAAGAGACAACCACCGGTGTTCATCGTCTGTACGAGATGGTCGAGACCGGCGAACTTGTCTTCCCGGCCTACAACGTCAACGACTCCGTTACCAAGTCGAAGTTCGACAACCTGTATGGCTGTCGCCACTCCCTTATTGATGGTCTCAACCGCGCCACCGACGTAATGATCGGCGGCAAGGTGGCTTTTGTCGCTGGTTACGGAGACGTTGGCAAGGGATGTGCCCAAGCGCTTCGCGGCCAGGGTGCCAGAGTCATTGTTTCTGAGATCGACCCCATCAACGCACTTCAGGCCGCGATGGAAGGGTTCTCGGTCGATCGTATCGAGAACGTTGTTGGCGAAGTCGACATTTTCGTGACCACTACCGGCAACAAAGACGTCATTTCAGCCGACTTGATGTCGAAGATGAAGCACAACGCCATTGTTTCCAATATCGGTCACTTCGACAACGAGCTCGACATGGCCGGGCTTGAAGGCATGAGTGATGTCCAACGCCGAAACATAAAGCCGCAGGTCGACGAGTTCGTGTTCCCGTCGGGTAACTCGATAATCGTGCTGGCTGAGGGGCGGCTGATGAACCTCGGTTGTGCCACTGGCCACCCGAGTTTCGTGATGTCGATGAGCTTCACCAACCAGGTACTGGCCCAGATGGAGCTACACGCCAACTCCGACGAACTCGAGAACGAGGTCTACCTCCTACCGAAGCACCTCGACGAAGAAGTTGCCCGCCTGCACCTCGACAAGCTCGGCGTAAAGCTGACAAGGCTGAGCGACGATCAGGCCAGCTACCTAGGTATTTCGGCCGACGGCCCCTACAAACCCGCCCACTACCGCTACTAGGTAGTAGCTGCTGGTTCGCGACACGGTTGTTGCTGCGGGGTTTTGCCTGAACGAGCCGAAGGTGAAACCCCGGTTAGCAACCGAGGGTTGCGGCGCTCATACGCAGATCAGACCTGCCCGTCAGCGGGAAACGTTCGCCCGCAACCGTTTCCCGCTGACGGGAGTGGTACTCGGGGTTTGCCCGAACGAAGTGAGGGCAGAACCCCGGTTAGCGACCGGAGGTCGCGGCGCTGACGGGAGAGGTTTTTCGTTTCAGTCGGGGACCCAGTTGCCGTGGAAGCCGAAGGGGACGCGCTGGGGGAGGGTGATGGTGGCGATCGGGTCGGCTGCGAAGTCTTGGGCGTCGATGATGACTACTTCGCTTGAGTTCGCTTCGACGTTGTAGGCATACGCCATGATCCAGCCGTCGTCCTCGGCGATCGCGCCGCTGCGCGGAACGAATACTGGTTCGAGATGTTGTCGCCCCGAATTGTCGTGCCTGAGCACCTCGCCGGAGTTCATGTCGTGTTTGAGTAAGGCATGGGGATCGAGGCGCGCGCTCGCGGCGACGGTGTAGCCGTACTGGTATGGCTTGCCGAAGTTGGCTTCGTTGAGCCGCGGGAACTCCTGTCCAATCGCGGAGATGTTGGTCTGAGACGAGCGTCCCGTAGCAGGGTTGAGAGTCCACCGTTCGAGCACGGGGACACCCTCGTTTGGCCCGGTTACCTCGGTAGCGAACATCTTTGGGTGACGAACCGCGTCGAGAACCACGTTGCCGTCGGCGTCGTCGTACGCGTTCATCGGGTGGAAGATGTAACACGAGTCGATTTCGCACCATACGACGTCGTCGGCACCACCGTCGCGGGGAAGCAGCCCTATGCGTGCGGGGTACTCGTCGGCCCATCGGTACGGAAGCGAGGATCCCGCCATGGCGACATCGAGATCGAAGACACAGGGAAGGTCGAGGATAAGGATGTAACGGTCGGTGAATGCCATGTCGTGGATCATTGGTGACCCGGTGGTTGGCACGTCGATGGTCTGAACAATCTTGCCGTCGGCGCCGCTGCGGATGTACTGAACCTGGTTACCCCAACCCCAGTAGTACGCAACTGTGTGAAGCTCGCCTGTCGATGCTTCGAGGTGGGGGTGTGCTGAGAAGCCGTAGGGGAGTGTGCCATCGAAGTCGCAGTAGCTCAGCGTGTTGAGTTCGTAGTCGAGTTCCATCGGAATTCCCCCAGCTTCGACGATGGCGAAGGTTCGTCCGGCATGGCCGATCACGTTGGTGTTGGGCGAGGAGAGTCCACGTTCGCCACCGAAGGGATCGGGCAACGGCTCCACACCTAGTGCTGCTGATGTCGCCGGGCCCTTGACGTAACGATTGCGATACCACTCCGCCTTACCGCCGCGAAGCCGGACGCCGTGCACCATGCCGTCGCCGGTGAACCAGTGGAAGTTGTCGGGGTCGGTTTCGCCGGCGGGGTTGGGGCCATTGCGGATGTAGCGGCCATCGAGTTCGGCTGGGATGGTGCCTTCGACCTGAAGATCGGTTGCCGTGACCTCTTCGGTGACCGGTGCGTAGTTGCCCGCCAGGTAGGGGTTCTCGACAGCAGTCATGATGGTTCCTTTTGGTCGTAGCACCTATCGTGAACCAGAATCCTTGCACTGTCAAGATCGACGCTTCGGTTCTGGCGTCACACCTCGCCGGTATGTTCGAGCTGTGCTTTTCCGCCGCGCCTGTCCCGGATGTCAGTCCAACGTCGGTTATCCGTGTTCGGTCTGTGTCGCCCGGTTGCAACCTGCGGCGCCGATGCGTGTCCAAGGGGCAGTCTCGGCGCTTGGTCTTGCCGAGTACTGTGATGTGGCCAGAGCCCTGATCGCAGAAGCCAAGCAACCTTGGGGCAAGACCATGTTGCGCTGGTGGGCCGCCGGTCTTGCTTCCGTGAGCCCCGACGAGATCGACGTCATTACCTGGGTTCCTGCGTCGCGGTCTGGACGAAAGCTGCGAGGCCACGACCAAGGTCAGGTGCTTGCTCGCGAAGTCGGCCGGCTGTTGGGACGTCCGGCCAGACGTGCGTTTCGACGTGCCGACCACCAAAATCAGACCGGCAAGTCGCGCTACGCTCGGCTTAAGGGGCCCAACCTGGAAACGACCGCGCGGGCATCTGGTTTGAGAGTCCTGGTGATCGATGACGTCCACACCACTGGCACCACGGTCTGGTCGGCGGTGTCGCTCCTTGGTTCGACCGGTGCCGAATCGGTGCATGTTCGCGTCCTTACCGTTGTCGCGGAATCTCGCGGTCAAGCCGATGCCGCGCCGACGGTCGCCAGGATCTAAGATGGGTGAAACATAACTAGAACACTTCTAGCACTAAGGAGTCTGTCTGTGGATGTGACGATCTCGGGTCGAAATGTCGAAGTTCCTGGCGATGTT
This sequence comes from Actinomycetota bacterium, assembly GCA_013151655.1. Taxonomy (GTDB): domain Bacteria; phylum Actinomycetota; class Acidimicrobiia; order Acidimicrobiales; family Poriferisodalaceae; genus JAADHX01. The sequence goes on along the minus strand of JAADHX010000263.1, from coordinate 1,956 downwards.
CAGGAAGCCGTGAGATCAAAGATTGGTCATCTAGACAGATTTCTCTTTGGGCTCGATCGTGCCGCAGTCGTGTTCCGTGCGGAGAAGAACCCTCGGATCTCCGACAAGGAACAGATCGAGGTGACGCTTGAGGGTCATGGTCACCACATTCGGTGCAAGGTCTCTGGGTCCGATCAGCATCAGGCTCTCGATCGGGCCGTGTCTAAGCTCGAAAAGCAGCTACGCAAACTGAAGACTCAGGTCGTAAAGCGACGCCGGCCCAACCCCCATCGCGACGATTCCCGCCAGCTGTTGTCGCGTGGCGCCGACGAGGCCCTTCAGGCTCTCGACGCAGTTGCTGGCGCGGACATCGGCGACGAAGATGTCGACGAGCTTCCGGCAGCCGACCTAACCGAGCTTGTCATAGTGAAACGCAAGTCGTTCGAGCTCATGAACATGACCCCCGAGGCGGCGGCGTTGCGAATGCAGCTTCTCGACCACCCGTTCTTCTTGTTCCACAACGTCGAGACCGGGCGGTGTGGTGTGGTTTACGTACGCGACGATCACACCCTTGGCCTCATCGACGAGGGCGGTTGATCGAGTAATCGTAGCCCTGCCCCAGTTCTTCTGGGTGCGCCGATACCCTTGGCTCGATGTCGTTATTTTCGAAGATCCTTCGCGCCGGTGAAGGCAAAAAGCTACGAGCGCTTCAGGGCATAGTTCCTGACATCGACGCGCTCGAACCCGCAACTCAGAAGCTCACCGACTCCGAACTTCGGGCCAAGACCGACGAGTTTCGTAGTCGTCTCGATAAGGGCGAAGATCTCGACGACATTCTCGTCGAAGCCTTCGCCGTGGTCCGTGAGGCCGGAATTCGCATACTCGGGCAGCGCCACTACCCAGTGCAACTTATGGGCGGAGCCGCTCTTCACTTCGGCTGGGTAGCCGAGATGAAGACTGGCGAGGGCAAGACGCTTGTTTCCACGCTGCCCGTGTACCTCAACGGTCTGTCTGGCGACGGCCTGCATGTCATCTCGGTGAACGACTCCCTCGTGACCCGCGACTCCGAGTGGATGGGCGCGGTTCACCGTTTCTTGGGGCTCGACATCGGTCTGATCATTCCCGGACGTGATGGTGCCGAATACAAACGGGCGCAGTATGGCGCCGATGTCACATACGGAACCAACAACGAGTTCGGGTTCGACTACTTGCGCGACAACATGGCCCAAAACCGTGCCGCCCAGGTTCAGCGGGGTCACAACTTTGCGATCGTCGACGAGGTCGACTCGATCCTCATCGACGAGGCTCGCACTCCGCTAATCATCTCAGGGCGCATGGCCGAAGCGGCCAAGTTGTACGTGACATTCGCCGAGATAGTTCAGCATCTAAAACGCGACATCGACTACGAAGTCGACGAGGAGAAACGAATCGTCTCGGCCCTAGAGCCCGGTATCGAGAAGGTCGAACAGCGCCTCGGCGTCGACAACTTGTATGACCAGGTGTCGTCGAATCTCGTGCACCAGATGAGCGCCGCCTTGCGGGCCAAGGAGTTATACCGCCGCGACAAGGATTATGTGATTCAAGGCGGTGAGGTAAAGATCGTCGATGAGTTCACTGGTCGCATTCTCGATGGACGTCGCTGGAGCGAAGGTCTTCACCAGGCCGTAGAGGCCAAAGAAGGGGTGAAGATCAAAGAAGAGAACCAGACCCTCGCCACTATCACCCTTCAGAACTACTTCAGGTTGTACGACAAGATCTCCGGAATGACCGGAACAGCCACCACCGAGGCGGCTGAGTTCTCAAACACATACGGCATGGATGTAGTGCCCATCCCAACCAACCGCGACCTTGCTCGCCTCGACCAAGCCGACCTCATCTTCAAGTCCGAACACGCGAAGTATCAAGCCGTGGCCGACGATATCGAAGAGCGGATCAAAACGGGTCAGCCGGTGCTGGTCGGAACTGTCTCGGTTGCCA
>JAADHX010000035.1 GCA_013151655.1 Actinomycetota bacterium | reverse complement strand
AACAGCGAGGGAGTGTGGGCCGAAGACGATCAGGTCAGAACTCTGTTCTCCATAAACTGTGTTGCGTCTGGAGACACAGGTATGCAGACCGGCCGTGAGACCATCGGTCACACCGTTGGTTTCGAGCTGTTCGACATGTACGACATCGATGAAGTCGCGCAACGAGCTGCCCAACGAGCCGTGACAAAGCTGCGGGCCAGACCGGCACCCTCTGGCGAACTTCCAGTGGTCATCAAGTCGGGTGGCGGTGGTGTTCTGTTCCACGAGGCATGCGGACATGGCCTCGAAGCCGATCTAGTACGCAAAGGCGCTTCGGTGTTCAAAGATCGCGTCGGCGAGCAGGTGGCCAGCCCACTCGTCACTCTCATCGACGATGGCACCATGTTGAAAGAGTGGGGTCACTTCACCATCGACGACGAGGGCCACGAGGCCAGCCGAAACACACTCATCGAAGACGGCGTGCTCACCGACTACATGTGGGATCACCTGCGGGCCCGCGCTGAAGGCAGGGCACCATCAGGCAACGGGCGCCGCCAGAGCTACACACATCTGCCAATGGTTCGCATGACCAACACCTTTGTCACCAACGGCACTGTCGACCCTGGCGACATCATCGCCGACACCCCCAACGGCGTGTACGTGGCCCAACTTGGTGGCGGTCAGGTAAATACCGCCACCGGCGATTTCGTGTTCGGCATGACCGAGGCCTATCTCATCGAGGACGGCAAGATCACCGAACCGCTTCGTGAGGGCAACCTCATCGGAAATGGGCCAGAGGTACTACTCGACATCGACGTGTTGGGTAACGACTTCGAGATGGGCTCGCCTGGCATGTGCGGCAAGGATGGCCAAGGAGTACCGGTTGGCGATGGCCAACCGACCTTGCGAGTTAAGAAGCTGACCGTCGGCGGCACAGCGGCTTGATGGCGAATCAAACCAGCCAACCCGACCTATCTCAGCTCGTTAGGCGGGTTATCGACTCGGCCAGAGGCGACGAGGCCATCGAGGCCTATGCGGTGCGGGGCCGCGAAACCGACGTTCGGGCCTATCAGGGAGCGGTCGAGTCGTTATCGTCGGCCGAATCGATGGGCATTGGAGTTCGAATTCTCGTCGAGGGGCGTCAGGGTTTTGCCCACGCAGGCACGTTCGACGAGGCGGTCATCCGCGAGACGGTTGAGGCCGCCCGCGACAACGCCAGGTTTGCTACTCCCGATGAAGAGGTCCAGCTGGCTACGCCCGACGGGGTGCCTCCCTCCGAACTCGATTTGGTCGACGTCGCAATGTTCGATGCGAGCACCGACGACAAGATTGCGATGGCAATCGAGCTTGAGCGTCTCGTAAGCGAGATCGACCCACGCATTAGCGGCGTCGAGAGCGCCGACTACGGCGATGTGGTGGCCGAAATGGCCCTGGCGTCAACTACAGGCATCGATGTAGCAACTCAGGGAACTAGAGCATCTCTGTCCACCTACGTGCTGGCTACGGCTGGTAGCGAGACCCAAACCGGTTTCGGGTTCTCAGTAGGACGCGGCCTCGGCGACCTTGACCCCGCTCGCGCTGCGAGCGACGCCGGCGAACGGGCAACCCGGATGCTTGGCGCAGTCAAACCCCCAACAGAACGAACAACGATTGTGTTCGATCCGTTCGTTACCGCCATGTTCTTAGGCATCATTGGTGGCACGTTCTCCGGAGAAGCCGTCGTCAAAGGTCGGAGTCTGTTCGCCGACCGTCTCGGCGACGAAATCGCCGCGACAGAAGTCACGCTGGTCGATGATCCAACCGACCCTCGGGCGTTTGGTGCCACTCGCTTCGACGGGGAGGGGTTGGCAACCAGGCGTAACGCCATCATCGAAAACGGCGAGCTGCAGCAGTTCGTTCACAACTCTTGGTCGGCGCGCCGCAGCGGCACGCAGTCGACCGGTTCGGCGGCGCGAGGCGGATACTCATCGCTTCCAGGTGTCGGTTGTCGTGCCCTGCAACTCGAGCCAGGCTCGTTAGGTGCGGCGGCGCTTTACTCCGCAGTTGGTGATGGCGTTCTTGTGCAATCGGTGGCCGGACTGCACAGTGGGGTCAACCCGGTCAGTGGCGACTTCTCGACCGGTGCCGAAGGCATGCGCCTCACGAATGGCCAGGTTGGCGAGCCTTTGCGCGAGTTCACCATTGGCTCAACGCTTCAGCGGATGCTTCTCGATGTAATAGCTATCGGCAACGACGTCGAGTGGTTGCCGATGGGCGCCGCTGGAGTGAGCCTCGCTGTCGAGGGCGTCACCGTCAGCGGGTCATGACGATGGCCAAGGGTTCAGGCGACACCTCCGATCTCACCGAGTTGGCCAGGCGGATTACCGCGCTGGCCGGGTCCGGCGAGCAAGTCGAGGTGTATGCAGCCAGAGGCCGCTCGACCACCGTCAGGGCCTACGAGGGCGAAGTTGAATCATTCAAGAGAGGGACCAGCCAGGGGTTAGGCGTTCGCCTTGTCGCCAACGGTCGTCAGGGGTTTGCCTCTGCGGGAACCCTCGACCCCGACGTTGCTGTCGAGACTCTGGCCGAAGCCAGAGAAAACGCCTCATTGGCCGAACCCGACGAGTTCGTGGGGTTGTCCGAGCCCGACGGCGTCGTGGCCCCAGACCTTGTGCTTCTCGATCCCGAACTCCACCAGCTCACCGACGACCAGCGAGTGAGTTACGGGCTGGCTGTAGAGAGAGCCGTGCTTGGTCGCGACCCGCGCGTTACTGGTGTTCGCGCTGCCGCCTTTTCGGACGGTTGGGGCGAGGCGGCCATTGTTTCGACCCAAGGTGTCGATATCTGGTCCGATGGGGGGTCATGTTCTGTGTCGGTTTCGCCGCTGGCGGTCGATGGCGACGAAACCCAGATTGGGTTCGCTGTCGACGCAGCTAGGCAGCCAGCAGCGCTTGATATCGAGGCTGTTGGTCTCGAGGCCATTGAACGGGCCGTCGAGATGATTGGCGCGGTCAAACCTGAGTCGGCACGGCTCACGGCCGTTCTCGACAAACGGGTGGTGGCTTCGTTCATGGACATAGTTGCTGGCACTTTGTCAGGCGATCGTGTTAGCCGCGGGCGTTCACCATTCGCAGAACGCCTCCACGAAACAATCGGTGTACCTGGCCTGTCTCTGATCGACGACGGAACCGACCCTGAGTCGCTGTCAGCTGACGTGCACGACGGCGAGGGTCTGGCTACTCGCCGCAACGTCCTAGTCGACGATGGCCGGTTGGCGATGTTTCTCTACCACTCGGCATCGGCTCGTCGGGCGGCAACCAGATCGACGGGTTCCGCGCTGCGGGGGGCCAGGTCGACTCCGGGCGTCGGTGTTCATTCGTTGTCGATCTTGCCTGGCGATACTGGGTTCGACGACTTGGTGAGTGGCGTTGGCGAAGGGGTGTTTATTCAACGAGTCAATGGTCTGCATTCGGGCGTCAACTCCATCAGTGGCGACCTCTCAGTAGGCGTTCAAGGTCGAATGATTCGCGGTGGCGCTCTAGCTGAGCCCATACGAGAAGCCACGATCGCCACCACCCTTCAGCGCCTGTTGCTCGGCATCAATCGCATCGGGTCCGACGTCGAACGACTTCCCGGTGGCACCCAGTCCGTGTCGATGTCAGTCGACGAGATCTCACTCTCGGGGACCTAAGACACGTGAGTCGATCAACGCCACCATCGGGGCGTCGTTCCCCCGTACCGTCACCCAAAATGGCGGCGCGTCACCCTCACCTTGGGCTCGACCGTGCGGCCGATCGCATCAGGGTCGATATGCACAGCCACACAATGTGGTCTGGTGACTGTACGACCACACCAGACGAGATCGTTGAGGCCGTACACGGCGCCGCACTCGATGTGGTTTGCATCACTGACCACCATGCCATCGAGGGTGCGGTCGAACTCTTCGACGAGCTGCCATGTCGCGTCGTCGTTGGTGAAGAGATGCGCACCCATCACGGTGAGCTGATTGGGTTGTTCTTAACCGAGCGCGTCCCGCAAGGCCTCGATCCGATCGACACTGCAATGCGCATTCGCGATCAAGGCGCAGTCGTGTATGTTCCGCATCCTTTTGACGCGATGCGTAACAACCTCGCCGAGCCCGCGTTGATCGACCTGGTTGAGCGCGGCCTCGTCGATGCCATCGAGGTGCTCAACGCCAAGACCTCGCTCCGATCGCTTAACGAACGGGCAGCCGCGTTTGCCGACGAACACGGCTTGCTCGTGGGCGCCGGAAGCGATGCTCATGTTGCCGAGGCCTTCGGTGCCGCCTACGTCGAGATGCCAGATTTCGTTGATGCCAAGTCGTTCCTCTCTTCGTTGACACAAGCTCAGCCGATCGGTCACCACTTTGACCCCCCTCGAAAGTGGCGCCCCCGAATTGTCCCCTCGACCTCCACCTCCACGTCCACTTCACCCACATGAATCGAACCTGTGTCGAGAATCGTCGCCATAACAACGATCCTCGACACAGGTTGGCAGGTTTGGGCTGACGCGACCAGGTCAGTGCCGCGATAGTGCTGGTTCGAATCGGCGGATCTCGGCCTTGGAGATTCCATTGGAACGCGCTATCGGCTCCCAATGGCTGATAGCCCGGCGGATCTTGTCCCATGCCTCGGTGGCGGCCCTCGATTCCATCCGAAACGTCGCGGCGGCGCCCATCAGTGCTTCATAGGAGTCGGTAGATGCCGTTGTTCCCCCGATGCCTGTGATTCGCTCAGCATCCATGTTCGGGTTGGGATTCACGTCGAATATTGGTGCGAGCTTCCATCCGTTTTCGTTGAATAGGAACCCGTGGTTTCGCATGTGGTCGTCGGTGTTGTTGATCAACACTGAGAACGCGATTCGGCGCCAAAGCTCATCGAGGTCGACCGCGACGTCGGAGCCATGGTCGCCGATGGCTTCGGCTAACTCGATGTAGTCGTTCTCCATGCCATTGGTGGATCCGAGCATCGTCATCGCACTGATGTAGGGGATCCGCCGATCACCCTCACGATCGAAGCGTTCGATGATCAGCACGGGGTCGTCGCCGATTGACACGAGGTGTCGTGGCGGTACTCGAAGCCCGGCGCGTTGGGCCAGGTCTAGAGCGGTTTTCTCCCAAGCCATGACCGTCCATTCGTCGCTGGCATGGGGGAACTTGGCGATCAGAAGGCGGCCGCCGTCTTGGACTGCCGCTTTGGGGCGGGCACCACCGAGCGACCCGGATCCGGCGTCGAGAAGTGTCTTGATCGCCTGAGCGTTGTTGGTGTCGTGTTCTATCTGGTGCGACGCGTTCAGGAGCTCGGGCAAACTAACCAACTTCGGCACGCTAGCGCCGGCGGCCAGGTGGGTGGGATCGGCGCCGGTCGTGTAACGCAGCGCACCTTGGCGGGTCACGTCGCTCACCCCAAGCAAATAGTCGACCTCATTCATCATCTTGGGGGCGGCCCCGATGGGGGTGAGGGCGCGGTTGTGTTTGTCGATGAGGCGGCGGCCCCAACGGTCCGGTGCACCGTCGGCCATAGCGCCGGGAAGACGGTCGGTTGTGGCCCCTCCATAGGCCACTGGCAGATCGGGGCTCACGCTCCAAGAATGCTGTCGCCCAAGGTAGGCAGCGCTGTAATCGAACGTCGTTGTGGTAGTTCCTCGGCGGGCGCTGATGTATGCAGTTCCCACCGACGACGGCTCGCCTGTGTCATCAACGAAGACGTTGACGGTCGTGGTCGTCACGGCCGTACCCGTTGCGGCAACACCTGGTCGGCGCGGGCGCGTCCCACCGGCGTCTCGTACGGGTCAACGGCGCTTACCACTGCGTCGAGCACCCCAAGAGCTCGCGCTACGTTCAAGAAAACACTGAGGCCTACCGTGGTCTCGCCGCGCTCGAGCCTCCCCAGCGTGTCCCGGTTTACTCCAGCGCGCTCGGCGACCTGTGCCGCGGTGAGGTTCTGGAGCTTGCGCCACGTGCGAAGATGCTCGCCGAGCCTCTCGGCACCCTGTCTGGTCTTGAACGGAACCGGTTTCGCCATTCTGATCGTCTCCTGGAAGATTGTTGCTATCCCTAATGTACTATGTACCACGCACTAAACGTGATAATGCTCGTTGTATCGCGCACTAAACTCCTCGCCTTTCTGCGGCGGCCCCGAACATGGCCGACGGTGTTGGGTGCGCTGACGATATTGCTTCTGTTGAGCGGAGCCTGTTCCGGCAATGGAGAGCCGAGTAGTGATGACAGCCTCAGCGATTACTCCGACGCGGCAACGATCGACACGAGTGAGTCCACCCAGCGGAGTGCCCAACGCACGCCTGAGACATCTTCGACTACCCTGACGGCTACATCTGCAACGTCGACAACCGTCTTGCCAGCGACGATCGTTCCGACATCGAATGAGTCGCCGCCGGTGACGCTCGCTCCGACGTTTGTCGGACTGGTTGCAGACATCGACGACGATCTGGCCGTCCGAATGAGCTCGAGTTGGCGCGATGGTTGCCCTGTTGCTTTAGACGACCTGCGCTACCTGACGCTCAGCTATTGGAACTTCGACGGACAACCCGTCGAGGGCGAGCTCGTCGTCAATGCTTCTGTTGCCTTAGAAGTGGTGAACGTGTTCCAGAAGATGTTCGCAGCCGAGTTTCCGATTCAAGGGATGCGCTTGGTCGCCGAGTACGGCGCCGACGACAACCTGTCGATGGCGGCGAACAACACCTCGGCGTTCAACTGTCGTTTTGTGGCCGGTACCCAGTCTTGGTCGAAGCATGCCCTTGGGCGCGCAATCGACATCAACCCGCTGGTGAATCCCTATATCCAAGGATCCAAGATCGATCCGCCCGGTGGCGCCGAGTTCGCTGATCGCACTATCGACTTTCTGGGTTCGATCAATGTCGGCGGCGACGTCACCACCGCTTTCGCCGACATTGGCTGGTCGTGGGGCGGCGCTTGGACCTGGCCCGACTACCAACACTTTTCCGCCCCGTAGCCAAACCCCCGAACCTGTGCCCAAAACCGCGGTTGTGGCAACGACTCTGGGCACAGGTTCAGAGGTCTAGCGAGGCGGAGGCGGGTCTGAGGGTGGCCCGGCGAAGAGTTGGGCCTTGGTAAGCCAGTCGATTGCGCTGTGGCCTTCGACAACAAGGCTGGTATCAGCAACGTTGCGTCGTTGTGAGGTGACCATGGCAAAGTCGACGGCAGTACCGGCGATCGAGGACTCTGCGTCGGTGGCACCCCACGACCACCGCTCGCCGCTCGGCGAGGTGAGCGCGACAGACACATCGCCGTCGGGAATCGGCAAACCCCGGTTTATGTAAGTCCAGCCTCGGGTGATGACACCAAGCTGGACGATGTGGCGAATCCGGTCGGTGGCTTGCAGTGACTCTCCCAAGGCATCGGCGATGTCGGTGCCGTGGGCCCAGCACTCCATTAGACGTGCGGTTAGGAACGACTTGGCTCCCATCGATGGCCCGTACCACTCGACCCGTGTCTTATCGCCGAGCGTGGTGGCTGCGCTCTCAAGGTCGGTGCGGCACTCGCGCCACCAACTCAGTAGATCAGCTGGATTCAGGGATCTGGCACGCGCTAGGGTCGGGTCGCCCTTCGGCCCCGGATCGGCTAGCTGCTTTACGTGATCCCCAAACGCGTTGGGATCGACGATCGCCATCGCAGCGGTGTGGTCGAAGTAGGCGAGGTGTCCGATTTGTTCGATGATTCGCCACCCTGGGCTCGGCGTGTCGAGCTGCCATTGTTCGCCAGTCAACCCACAAACGAGGCCGTCCAGTTGGGCCTGTTCGTCTAGGAGATCTTCGGCTATAGATGCGGCTGTAGGCGTTGTCGACACTCGCTGCTCCTCACTGGATTAGTCATCGCTGACCTATGTTGCTCGAGCGTAGCGCTGGCCGCGCGGCTGGAGGTAATTTGATCGCCGTCGCCTTACCCAACTACGGTCGGGTTCTATGCAACAAGCGCTGCTCGCTCCCGCCCTTAAGACGGCCCTCGACACAAAGTCTGACGTCTACATGAAGAATCGCAGCGACACCCTCGAGCAGCTCGACGTGATCGACGACCTGCTCGAGATGGCCGACGCCGGGGGTGGGGCCAAGGCCATGGATAGGCATCGGTCACGCGGGCGTCTGCCAGTCCGTGAGCGCATTGCCAACGTCATCGACCCCGACACGCCCTTCCTGGAGATTTCTCCGCTAGCGGGCTATGGCTCTCAATACGCCCTCGGAGGAGGGATGGTGGTTGGTGTCGGGATCATCGCCGGAACCGAGTGCGTCATCATGGGCAATGACCCCACAATCCTGGCCGGAGCGCTTACCCCGTATGCGAGTAAGAAGTGGTTGCGGGCACTGCAGATCGCTCGCGACAACAACATGCCCTACATCAGCTTCGTCGAGTCAGCCGGGGGCGACCTGCGAGCGGGTGGCGACAAGCGAGATTCGCTGCCTGAGGACAATCCTCATGACGCAATCGGTCATGCGGTCAACCCGACCCACTTTGCCGAGAGCGGTCGGTTCTTCTACGAGCTGATCGAGCTATCGAAACTTCGGGTTCCCACCGTTTGTGTGGTGTTCGGATCGTCCACCGCTGGTGGCGCTTACCAGCCCGGAATGTCCGACTACAACATCTTCATTAAGGAACAATCGCACGCGTTCCTAGCCGGTCCGCCCTTGGTG
>JAADHX010000080.1 GCA_013151655.1 Actinomycetota bacterium | reverse complement strand
CCAAGGGCGACATCACTAGATGTCGCCCTTGGCGCGCCTGGCGCTTGACCAAACACAAAACAGTTCCTAACGTTCAGTGCCACAAACCTCATCGGGGTTCGGATTGCAGACGTAGTTCGGTCCCGTTGCGCAATTCTGGTAGCGATCTCGCCGGCCGCCTTCGTAGGCGGTCCTAGCCATCTGCTTGTCAAGTGAAGCCTTTGGCTTGTGAAGTCGCGGCGCGACCGATAGCATCCGTCTTTGCCGTGGCCTGCGTGTTTTTGTCTTCTGACTTCTTCGCGCCTCTGCGCGCCCAGGCGTGCCCCTCCTTGGGCACCGCCAGTGCTGTCATTTGACGTCGGGAGTCCCCTTGTCTTCTCGCCCTGTTTTAAGGGATCGCTATTCGTTCGGGTCATTGACCGAAGTTTTGGAGTTGCCTGATCTAATAGGTGTTCAACGCGTGTCGTTCGAACGTTTCTTGGATCACGGTCTCGCCGAGACCTTCGCCTCAATCAGCCCAATCACCGACTTCAGCGGTTCGCTGAAGCTCGAGCTTGAGTTCGATCCTCACGACGAGGATCTTCGGCCCCCGCCGAAGTACTCCGTCGAAGAGTGCAAAGAACGCGACATGACGTACGCGGCGCCGATATTTGTTCGCGCCCGTTTCATGAACTCTTCAACAGGCGAGATCAAAGAACAGACCGTCTTCATGGGCGACTTCCCGATGATGACCGAAAAGGGCACCTTCGTAATCAACGGCACCGAACGTGTAGTTGTTTCGCAGCTGGTTCGGTCACCTGGTGTCATCTTCCAACCGGGCGAGCGTTATCGCCTACGCAACATGGCCAAGCATCAGCTTGTGACCGGCACGGTTCACCCGTACCGCGGCGAATGGATCGAGTTCGATGTCGAGCACAAGCCCGGCAAGGACGTAACGGCTGGTTGTCGTGTCGCTCGTAAGCGCCGTCTCAGCCTATTCACCCTGCTGCGGGCCCTTGGCTTCGACGAGGAAACCCATCCTGGGTTCCTTGAGGCCTTCGTCAGTCACTTCTCGTTCCTCGAAGGGCAATGGGAAAAGGACCAGCACATTGCGCCGACTCAAGAAGAGTCGCTCATCGAGATTTACAAGCGAGCTCGCCCAGGCGAACCACCTACCCCTGAGGCTGCGTCCAACTACTTCAACAACGCCTTCTTCGAGGAGCGTCGTTACTCGCTTAGCCGCGTTGGCCGCTACAAGCTGAACCGCAAACTCGGCCCAGAAATCGAGCGTATCGAAGAGATCTTTAACATCGATCTCGAACGCCCGGACCCAGACCAGAACGTGCTCTCGAGGTCTGAGGTACTTGCAGCAGTTACTTACATGTTGCACCTGGCTGACGCCGAGCCCGGTTACCGGCTCGACGACCAGGACCACTTCGCCAACCGCCGCATCCGCAGCGTTGGCGAGCTCATCCAGAATCAGGTTCGTATCGGTCTTAGCCGTATGGAACGGGTTGTGCGCGAACGCATGACAACCCAAGACGTCGAGGCCATCACACCGCAGACGCTTATCAACATCCGTCCAGTGGTAGCGGCCATTAAGGAGTTCTTCGGCACTTCGCAGCTGTCGCAGTTCATGGACCAGGTCAACCCGCTATCTGGCCTGACTCACCGCCGTCGCCTGTCGGCTCTAGGCCCAGGTGGACTGTCACGCGAACGAGCTGGATTCGAAGTTCGAGATGTGCACTTCAGCCACTACGGCCGGATGTGTCCCATTGAAACTCCCGAGGGTCCGAACATTGGCCTCATTGGTGCACTGGCTTCGTTTGCCAGAGTTAACGACTTCGGTTTCATTGAGTCGCCGTATCGCACCGTCGAGAACGGCAAGGTGGCCGATGAGGTCGTGTACCTGACGGCCGACGAAGAAGAGGAATACGTCGTCGCCCAGGCCAACGCGCCTCTGAACGACGACAACATGTTCGTCAACGACCGCGTTCTCGTGCGTCGTAGCCCGCAGGGCGCGAGCTTGTCCGACCTCAAGTTGCAGATGGAGCGCGACACTTACTTCGCTGCCACCACCGAGGTCGGTTATGTCCCGCCCGCCGAAGTTCAGCTGATGGACGTTGCTCCTAAGCAGATTGTTTCTGTTGCCACCGCGCTCATCCCGTTCCTCGAGCACGACGACGCGAACCGGGCCCTCATGGGGGCAAACATGCAGCGTCAAGCTGTTCCGGTCGTTCGAGCCGAAGCCCCATTTGTGGGTACGGGCATCGAAGAACGTGCAGCCCACGATGCCGCCGACATGGTTCTAGCTTCAGACGACGGAACAGTTTCCGAGGTCTCTGGCGATTACATCGAGGTCGAGTACAAGAAGCTCGGCAAGCAGCGTCACCGCCTGTCGAAGTTCCGTCGCTCCAACCAGGACACCTGCATCAACCAAAAGGTTCGTGTCGTCCAAGGTCAGAGTGTCCGAACGGGCCAGGTAATGGCCGACGGCCCATCTACCGATCATGGCGAGCTTGCCCTGGGCAAGAACCTCATGACCACCTACATGGTGTGGGAGGGCTACAACTTCGAGGACGCCATCATCCTCAGCGAACGGCTCGTGCGCGACGACGTTATGACGTCGATTCATATTCACGAATACGAGATCGACGCTCGCGACACCAAACTCGGCCCAGAAGAGATCACACGCGACATCCCGAATCTCTCCGAAGAGGTACTCGGAGACCTCGACGAGCGCGGCATCATCCGTGTGGGCGCCGAAGTGAAACCTGGCGACGTTATGGTCGGCAAGGTCACGCCCAAGGGCGAAACCGAGCTAACCCCAGAAGAACGTTTGCTCCGTGCGATCTTTGGCGAAAAGGCCCGCGAAGTACGCGACACCAGCCTCAAAGTCCCGCACGGCGAGAACGGTGTTGTTACCGATATCAAGGTCTATTCTCGAGACGATCAGCACGAACTGCCGCCTGGCGTTAACCAGCTGGTCAGGGTTTACGTCGCTCAGAAGCGCAAGATTTCGGTCGGCGACAAACTTGCCGGTCGACACGGCAACAAGGGTGTTATCTCTCGGATCTTGCCGCTTGAGGACATGCCATACCTCGCCGACGGTACTCCGGTCGACATCATCCTCAGCCCACTTGGTGTGCCTAGTCGAATGAACGTTGGCCAGGTACTCGAATCGCATCTCGGATACGCGGCCCGCTGGGGCTGGGAGATCGACGGCGAGGTCGTAGGCGACGAACCAATTCGACCTGGATCGGCCAAGACCCGTCCCAAGAGTATCCCGTCGGTGCACATCGCTACCCCGGTATTCGACGGCGCCAAATGGGATGAAGTCGAATTGTCTGGTGGGTCGCCAACGATCAAACAGATTCTCGCCAATATTCGCCCAGATGGTCTTGATGGCAAACGTTTGATGAGCGAAGAGGGCAAGACCCAGCTATTCAACGGCCGAACTGGCGATCCCTACGACCAACCTACGATGGTCGGGTATTCCTACATCTTGAAGCTTGCCCACTTGGTCGACGACAAGATTCACGCGCGTTCTACTGGTCCATACTCCATGATTACCCAGCAACCACTTGGTGGTAAGGCCCAATTCGGTGGGCAGCGCTTCGGTGAGATGGAAGTTTGGGCCCTCGAGGCTTACGGCGCGGCTTACTGCTTGCAGGAGTTGCTCACCATCAAGTCAGACGACGTTCTCGGACGTGTACGCGTCTACGAGGCCATCGTCAAGGGCGACAACATTCCCGAGCCTGGCATCCCTGAGAGCTTCAAGGTTCTCATCAAAGAGATGCAGGCACTTTGCCTGAACGTCGAGGTCATCAGCCACGCTGGCGATCAAATCGACATGCAGGGTCTCGACGAGGACGTGTTCCGCGCCGAGGAATCACTAGGCATCGACATCAGCCGCCCAGAGCGGGGAACCGACGAGGAGGACGAGATGAGGCGGCAGCGGATCTAGGACCTTGCGTTCAAGCCCCGTTACCAACCGCCTACATCTCTTAGGAGACACACCATGATCGACGTCAACGACTTCTCTGACATCCGAATCGGGCTGGCAACAGCTGACTCCATTCGCACCTGGTCTAACGGCGAGGTGAAGAAGCCAGAAACCATCAACTACCGCACTCTCAAACCCGAAAAGGACGGACTCTTCTGCGAGAAGATCTTCGGTCCAACCAAGGACTGGGAATGCGCATGTGGCAAGTACAAGCGGGTGCGTTTTAAGGGCATCATCTGCGAGCGGTGTGGTGTCGAAGTAACCCGCTCCAAGGTTCGCCGCGAACGTATGGGTCACATCGAGTTGGCCGCTCCCGCTGTTCACATCTGGTACCTGCGAGGTACCCGTTCGTGGCTCGCCTACCTGCTGATGGGCACAGAGCCAAAAGAAGAACTCAAGGCCAAACAGCTTGAGCGCGTCATCTACTTCGCCGCCAATCTTGTTGGCTGGGTCGACGAAGAGAAGCGTCACGAAGACCTTCCCCGTCTCGAAGCCGAGATGCACGAAGAACGCGAAGCCATCGAATCCGAGCGCGATGTCGAGATCGACAAGGCTTTCAAACAGCTTGAGTCAGAACTTGCCGCCCTCGAAAAGGACGGTGCGAAGGACAAGGATCTCAAGGCTCGCCAACGCGACGCCGAGCGCGATATCGCTTCGCTTCGCGAAGAATACGAAGAAGAACTTGAGCTTGTTGGCCGCGTGTTCGACGAGTTCAAGAGTCTGCATAGCCGCAAGATTCTCGAAGACGAGTTGTTGTGGCGTGAACTCGTAGATCGTTATGGCGAGTACTTCGAAGGCGGGATGGGCGCTGAGGCCATCAGTCGGCTACTCAGCCGCATCGATCTCGACGACGAAGAAATCAAACTTCGGGCCCAGATCGATCCAGAGCCCGGACAAAAGCCACTGTCGGTTCAGCGCAAACAAAAGGCCATCAAACGCCTCAAGATTGTCACGTCGTTTAACCGCCGAGACGAGCACGGTCGCCGAATCAACGATCCGGCAGCCATGATCCTCGACTCGGTTCCGGTCATCCCACCGGAACTTCGTCCGATGGTTCAACTCGATGGTGGTCGTTTTGCAACTTCTGACCTCAACGACCTGTACCGCCGCGTCATTAACCGCAACAATCGCCTCAAGCGACTTCTCGACCTTGGTGCACCCGAGATCATCGTCAACAACGAAAAGCGCATGCTTCAAGAAGCTGTCGATGCGTTGTTCGACAATGGCCGTCGCGGGCGTCCGGTCACCGGCCCTGGCAACAGGCCGCTCAAGTCGCTCTCGGACATGCTCAAGGGTAAGCAGGGCCGGTTCCGTCAGAACCTGCTCGGCAAGCGGGTCGACTACTCGGGCCGTTCGGTCATCGTTGTTGGCCCAACTCTGAAGCTCCATCAGTGCGGTCTTCCCAAGCTGATGGCCCTCGAGCTCTTCAAACCATTCGTGATGAAGAAGCTCGTCGACCAAGAGTTGGCCCAGAACATCAAGTCGGCCAAACGTATGGTCGAACGCCGTCGTAGCCAGGTCTGGGACGTCCTCGAAGAGGTCATCCGCGAGCATCCGGTGATGCTTAACCGTGCTCCTACCTTGCATCGCCTCGGTATTCAGGCCTTTGAGCCCGTGTTGGTCGACGGCAAAGCAATCCAGATTCACCCGTTGGTGTGCGCCGCTTTTAATGCCGACTTCGACGGCGACCAGATGGCTGTCCACTTGCCACTGTCGGCCGAAGCCCAGGCCGAGGCTCGCGTGCTGATGTTGTCATCGAACAACATCTTGTCGCCAGCCGATGGTCGTCCCATGACCGTGCCCAGCCAGGACATGATCATTGGTTCCTACTACCTCACCGAGTCACCGTCGGAACCAGTTGAGGGTGTCAAGGTCCCGACGTTCAGAGAGATCTATCAGCTCGAGCAAGCGCTCGAAATGAAGCACGTGGATTTGCACGACCGGATCTACTACCGCGGCGACGAGAGCCTTCGCACCGAGGATGGCTGGGCTGCAACAACCCCGGGACGAGTCATCTTCAACGAAGCGATGCCTGACGATTTCGGCTTTATCAACGAACTGGTAGTTAAACGCCACATGGGCGACATTGTTGCCGAACTTTCGGAGCGCTATAACCGGTCGTTGGTTGCCGAGAGCCTCGACAAGATCAAGGATATGTCGTATCGATGGGCCACTCAGTCTGGTCTCACGGTTTCGATCAACGACATTGTTGTGCCGCCATCGAAAGCTAAGATCCTCGACCACTACGAGGGCGAAGCCGAGCGTGTCGAGAACCAGTATCGGCGAGGCATCATCACCGACGGTGAGCGCCGCCAAAAAGAGGTCGAGATCTGGACGTCAGCCACCGAAGAGGTGCGCGATGCCATGGAAATCGAGCTCAAGCGGACTAAATCTAACCCGATCGAGATGATGGTCGGCTCTGGTGCCCGCGGCAACATGATGCAGGTCCGCCAGATTGCCGGCATGCGCGGTCTCGTGGCAAACCCTCGAGGCGACATCATTCCGCGTCCCATCAAGAGTTCCTATCGAGAGGGCCTCTCGATGCTCGAGTATTTCATCTCGACGCCTGGCGCTCGTAAGGGTCTGGTCGATACGGCCCTACGAACCGCCGACTCTGGCTATCTCACCCGCCGCCTAGTCGACGTGGCCCAAGAACTCATCGTTAACGACGAGGACCCCTTCGAGCGCGGCGGACCGACCCGCGGTATTTGGTTGGAAGACATCGATCCAGATACCACCGATAAGCGCACCTATCTCGAAACCCGGCTGTTCAGCCGGACCTTGGCCGACGACGTCAGTTTGTCAACGGGTGTTGTGTACGAAGCCGGAACCCTGGTCGACGAAGACATCATGATCGCCATGCGCGATGACGACGATGTTTCTCGCGTGCGAGTTCTGTCGCCGCTCACCGACGATTCAGACTTCGGTATCTCAGCGAAGTCATATGGAACTTCACTCGCCAGTGGCGAAATAATCGAAATCGGCGAGGCGGTCGGTGTTATCGCGGCCCAGTCAATTGGCGAGCCTGGCACCCAGCTAACGATGCGAACCTTCCACACTGGTGGTGTGGCTGGGTCCGATATCGCTGGCGGTCTACCCCGAGTGGTCGAGTTGTTCGAAGCTCGCAGCCCGAAAGGGAAAGCCGTCCTGGCCCGCCGTTCCGGTGTTGTGCGCATCGGCGAAGACGACGGTCGTGGTCGTGTTATCGAAGTTGTCGGCGACGATGGCGAAGAGGACAGCTACACCGTCCCGACGGCCTCGAGATTGTCCGTCGAAGATGGGCAAGAGGTTCGTGCTGGCGATCCGCTCGTCGATGGTCCCCGCGATCCCAAGGAACTCCTCGAGATCCGTGGTGTTCGCGAAACCCAGCAGTACCTCGTCGATGAGGTGCAGAAGGTCTACCGCGATCAGGGTGTATCGATCCACGACAAGCACATCGAACTTATCGTGCGTCAGATGACCAGGCGCGTCCTTGTGGCCGAACCGGGCGAGTCGACCTTCTTGCCAGGTGAACAGGCCGATCAGCGGGTGTTCGCCGAAACGAACCGCCTCCTTGTTCAAGAGGGGAATCGTCCGGCCGAGGGTCGCCCAGTCATCATGGGCATCACCAAGGCGTCGCTTGCGACTGACTCGTGGTTGTCCGCGGCCTCGTTCCAGGAGACCACCCGTGTTCTTACCGAAGCTGCGATCGACGGCAAGTCCGACTGTCTCCGCGGTCTCAAGGAGAACATCATTATCGGCAAGTTGATCCCTGCTGGCACCGGCATGGAAATCTATCGAGCCTTCAAGACCACGGCTCCCGACTATGAGCCAATGGAGTTCTGGACGTCAGAAGACGAGCAGGATCCAGCCGAGTGGTTAGCCAACCTCGGAGCCGGTGGAGAAGAAGCGACCATATCGTAACCACGCCCACTACGGCTGGGGCGCACCCGTTCTGCTCCAGCCGCAGTGTGGCGGTAGTGTCGGCGCGGATGTCGCTGGCCGCCTGGTATGTCCTGTTGCGAACCCGGGTGCGGGGGAGCGGTTGTGTGTTGGTCGGTTCAGCCGCGCTTGTGGTGGCGGCATGTTCATCGACCGCCGACACGCCTCAGGCTGTGTTGCTCCCCAATCCGACGTCCGTCGTTGCTGCGGTAACGACGACGGACGCGGCCACTGCCGCAACCCAAGCAACAGGATCGTCGGGCGAGACCCCACCTCTCGAGGTTGAGACGCTCAGCCCCCAAGTTGCGTTCGCGGGGTTAGACGTCGATCCAACTCTCGAAGTGATAACCCTCGCCGACTCCGACATTGCCCAGCTGGAGGCCAGATTTCGGTCTGATGAAAGGCTTGCCCCGTTCTTGGTTGGCGTTGATGCTAAAGCCATTCGGCGCGACGGTGCGTTGATAGCCGTCGGGTTGTCGGTTGGTGTCAGTCCTGATGCTCTTGCCGTTCCAGGGTTTGTGGACAGCTTCATCGATGGGGCCACCCAAGGCGGTGTCGTGAACCCACTACCCGAACAGGTCGGACCGGTCGAATTGACTACGTGGCTAGCCGACGATGCCGGCAGCTTCTTGTGGCAACACGAGAACCTTTTCATTGTATTGTCCGGGCGCGATCTGCTTGACGTCCGCTTACGTAGCCGAGGCTGTTGTTGCTGGCGTTCTTGACCTCGATCTGAACGAGATCCGAGCCGTCGAAGACATTGTCAATACAACGATCGACACAACCGACGCAGAATAAACACATCAGGGTTGCCCTACGCCGTTCACCCTTCTACGATGTACCGCTGGCCCGGCGCGCAATGCGTCGTGCTTTTGCGAGGGTGGACTTCAGTCCTCCCTCCCCTTTTTCTCCAGCCAAATCATGAGGTCGATCGTGCCCACGATCCAGCAGTTGGTCCGCAAGGGCCGCCAATCCAAACCCGCTAAGGGTAAAACGCCAGCGCTCAAGGGTTCACCGCAGCGCCGTGGCGTTTGCACGCGCGTGTTCACCATGACTCCCAAGAAGCCGAACTCGGCTTTGCGTCGCGTAGCGCGTATTCGCCTTACGTCTGGTGTCGAGATCACCGCCTACATCCCTGGCGAAGGTCACAACCTTCAAGAGCACTCCATTGTTCTTGTCAGAGGCGGGCGTGTTAAGGACCTTCCGGGCGTGCGCTACAAAGTTGTTCGTGGCGCGCTAGACGCATCATCGGTAAACAATCGCAAGCAGGCTCGCAGCCGCTACGGCACCAAGAAGGAGTCCTGAGATGCCTCGTCGCGGAGCAGCGCCTCGTCGGGAACTAATTCCCGATCCCATATACAACTCATTGCTCGTTACCCAGATCATCAACAAGATTCTTCAGCGTGGCAAGCGCACGTTGGCCGAAAAGATCGTCTATGACGCAATGGCCATCATCGAAGAAAAGACCGGTAGCGAACCGCTCACAACTGTCAAGCGGGCGATAGACAACGTTAAACCCCAGCTCGAAGTCAAGTCGCGTCGCGTCGGTGGTGCCACATACCAGGTACCGATCGAAGTCCGACCTCGCCGGGCCTCGACCCTCGCCATTCGCTGGATCGTCAGCTTCTCTCGCGACCGCCGCGAGCGCACGATGGCCGAACGCCTTGCCAACGAACTGCTCGATGCCTCCAATGGCATTGGTTCTGCGGTCAAGCGCAAAGACGACACTCACCGCATGGCCGAAGCCAACAAGGCGTTCGCCCACTACCGCTGGTAAGCGGGCGTCCCTAACCCGTACGCCGCCTAGAGCAGCAATTTCCGACAACACTCTTACGGGCTCGGCTCTGGTAGCTGAGCTCCGTCCTGATTTCCCCGCCCGGGAGAACCCGCATGGCCCGCAAGTATCCACTCAGCACAGTTCGCAATATCGGCATCATGGCCCATATCGACGCGGGCAAAACCACCACCACCGAACGCATCCTCTACTACACCGGCAAGAGCTACAAGATCGGTGAAGTTCACGATGGCGCGGCCACGATGGACTGGATGGAACAGGAACAAGAACGCGGTATTACCATCACTTCTGCCGCCACCACGTGTGAGTGGGATGACCATGTCATCAACATCATCGACACCCCAGGCCACGTCGACTTCACCGTCGAAGTCGAGCGCTCCTTGCGGGTACTCGATGGAGCGGTAGCAGTCTTCGATGGCGTAGCCGGTGTAGAACCCCAGACCGAAACGGTGTGGCGTCAGGCCGATAAGTACGGCGTCCCGCGCTTGTGTTTCGTCAACAAGCTCGACCGCACTGGTGCCGATTTCTACTTTTGCCTCGACAGCATCGAAGATCGGCTCACCAAGAGCACGGCAGTGATTCAGCTTCCTATCGGTGCTGAGGGCGACTTCATAGGTGTTGTCGATCTAGTGCAGATGAATGCCCTGGTTTGGCCACCAACGACCGACGA
>JAADHX010000018.1 GCA_013151655.1 Actinomycetota bacterium | reverse complement strand
GAGAGCGTCGTCGGGGGCGAGTTTTGCGCTCGCTAGCCACCCGGCTCCGAGCTTCGCAGCGCGTCGGATCGCCCGGGGAGCGCTTGCAGCTATGAACCACGAGAGCGTCGAGTTGCCTCGCAAGTCCACCCTCGCGTCGACAATGTCGTGAGGGCCGACACGAGCGGTCACTGTCTCCCCGGCAAGTAGTGCCTGAGTGACTGCGAGCCCTTCGGTGAACAGTGCCAGCCGATCAGAGATCGGAACACCTACCGATGCGAACTGAGCCTCTCCGTCACCCATCGCCACAACGACGTCGAGTTCCGAGGTCATGGCCGAAAGCGTCGCCAACTGCTCAGCGAGTAGAACCGGGTTCCACATCGAGCTGATGACAAGCACCCCAAGCCGCTTGGGCCAGATGGCAGCGAGATGTCCAGCTATCGCCAAGTTGGCCACGTACGGTTCGTCGACCTGATGTCTGTCGCCGACGTGAAGGGATACGAGCCCCGCCTCGTCGGCTGCGTGGGCCCGCTCGACGATCGCGTCGATTAGATCTGATCTGTCCAGTCCAGGGATTCGGCTCTCGACAGATAGTCCTACGTCCATGCCTCTATCGCTAGCACCGTTGGGCACGGCCTGTCCGGTTAGCCTCCACCTCCGAGAACGATCACGATCACCACCGCAACTACCCCGAGGATAATCGGGCCGATGAACTCAGGCCGCTTCCATAGCGATCGAGGTTCTAGGCGATTCGTACTACCGGTGGTTCCGGAGGTCCTAGAAGTTCGCGGCCCACCCTCTAGGAATTGGTCGTCGGTCATAATGCCCCTCTCGTCCTCGCGATCTTGTTCAGGTCGGCTGGGCCCATCATCTCGTTAACCGTTTCGGTATCCGAAGCTAGCGCGAGCAACGACGTCGGGCAGCCAGGGCTGAAGAGCAATCTCGGCGCGGTGGCCCGGTACCTTTGGACGTGAAGGGGGAAGGCTGATGATCAGCCGATCACACATGGCAACTAAGAGGAGTTACCAACTCGCAGATCGTTACCTTGCCGACGAAGGCCAGGTGTTCCTGACCGGCATTCAGGCCTTGGCGCGGTTGCCTCTTGAGCAGCTCCGTGCTGACAAGGCCAAGGGGCTCAACACGGCCGCTTTCGTGTCCGGCTATCAGGGTTCTCCTCTTGGCGGATATGGCGAAGCAGTCAAGGCCGCCGCCAAGCTCGCGCCCGACCTTCGGCTCACCTTCAGGCCGGCGATGAACGAGGAGTACGCCGCCACTGCCGTCATGGGTTCGCAGCTAGCGGCGGGACGACCCGACTCCAGGTACGACGGCGTGGTTGGCATTTGGTACGGCAAGGCACCGGGGGTCGATCGGGCCGCCGATGCCCTTCGCCACGCCGTGTTCGCCGGAACCTCGCAACTCGGCGGAGCCGTCGCCATTGTCGGCGACGACCCTGCCGCCAAGTCTTCGACCGTTCCATCGTCTTCGGCCAGCCTTGTGGCCGACATGCACATGCCGCTGCTCTATCCGGGCGACCCTGGTGAAGCCCTCGACCTCGGCCGTCATGCCATAGCCATGTCTAGGGCCACCGGTCTTTGGTCGGCCCTCAAGATCGTGGCCGACGTAGCCGACGCCACCGCAACTATCGACCTCAGCCTCGACCGTGTGCAACCTGTTATACCGCTAATCGACGGTGCGCCGTATCTGCACGAACCCGATGGGCTGCTGTTAACCCCACACACGCTCGACATTGAACGTGAGATCGTTGAGGTTCGCTACGAGCTGGCGAGAACCTACGCAGCCGAAAACCGTCTCAACCACTGCGTCGTCAACCCCACCGACGCTTGGCTCGGCATCGTTTCTTCGGGTATCACCTACCGAGAAGTTCGCGAGGCCTTTAACCGGCTTGGCCTCGGCTCCGACGCTCAGATTCATGCCGCGGGTATCAGGCTTTTGAAGATGGCGATGCCGATGCCGTTCAACCAGCACACGGTTCGAAACTTCGCCAAGGGTCTCGAACAGATTTTGGTCATCGAAGAAAAGCAGCCGAACATCGAATCGCTGCTGAAGGACGCCCTATACGCACTCGCGGACCGTCCAGTTGTGGTCGGCAAGGTCGACGAGAACGGTCAAGACCTGTTGCCGCGATGGGGTGCCCTCGATGCTGATGGCCTGGTGCCGATTCTTCGACGTCGCCTGGAGCCAAGACTGGCTGACAAGTTGGCACCAGTGCCGCCGAAACGGCGCGAGCTGATTTCGGTCAACGTGGCCAGAACTCCGTTTTTTTGTTCTGGCTGTCCGCATAACCGCAGCACCGAAGTTCCCGACGGCGCACTTGTCGGTGCCGGCATTGGTTGCCACACCATGACGCTGCTGATGGACCCCGAACGGGTCGGCGACATTGCCGGTCTCACGTGCATGGGCAACGAGGGCACTCAGTGGATCGGGATGTCGGAGTTCGTTGAGCACCCTCATCTCATCCAAAACTTGGGAGACGGCACCTACTTCCACTCAGGGCAGCTTGCGGTCCAGGCTTGTATTGCGGCCGAGGTCGACATGACCTTCAAGCTGCTGCACAACGGCACCGTCGCTATGACAGGCGGCCAGGACCCACAGGGCCAGCTCGACCTAGCCTCCATCGCCAAGATGTTGCTGGTTCAGGGCGTGAGCCAGGTTCTTGTCACCACAGACAACCCCAAAGACGCGGCATACAAGTCGCTCCCCGCAGCTGTCGAGGTGTGGGATCGTCGACGGTTGATCGAGGCCCAAGAGCACCTGGCGACCGTGGCTGGCGTGACCGTTCTCATTCATGACCAGGCCTGCGCCGCGGAGGCGAGACGAGGGCGCAAACGTGGTCTGGTCGAGACGCCGAATCAGCGTGTGGTCATTAACCATCGCATCTGCGAGGGCTGCGGCGACTGTGGCCAAGTAAGCAACTGTCTGTCAGTGCAACCGATCGAAACCGAGTTCGGTCGCAAGACGCATGTCGATCAGACCACGTGCAATCTCGACTTCAGTTGTCTAGAAGGCGACTGTCCTTCGTTCATGACCGTCAGCCAGAAGTCTGACGGCCGGTTGCGATCTTGGCTCAGTCGCGACAAGCCCAGTCGCAAAAAGCCCAGTCGCGACAAGCCCATGGGTTCCGACCCGTTGCGGGCTGCGGTTAGCTCTGCCGGTACGGCGACCAACGCTCCGGCGGTACCGGAGCCTGAGATCATCGTCCCCACTGATCAATTCGCCATGCGCATTACCGGCATCGGCGGCACGGGTGTGGTCACCGTGGCGCAGGTTCTTGGAACGGCGGCCATGCTGGCTGGCCTCGATGTGAGGGGCCTCGATCAGATCGGACTGTCTCAAAAGGCTGGCCCGGTTGTTTCCGACGTGCGACTGTCGACTTCGGATTCCGTGTTCACGAACCGCCTTGGCAAGGCTCAGGCCGATCTCTTGTTGGCCTTCGATCAGCTTGTGGCGAGCTCCAATATCGGTCTGTTGACCTGTCGGCCTGGCCACACCGCGGTGGTCGGCTCGACCAGCACCACGCCGACCGGCGACATGATCACCCACCTCGACCTGGTGCCTCCGTCGCCAGCCGAGTTGGCGTCCGGCATCGGCGAGTACACATCCGACGTTCACCACTGGGCCGACGCGCACGCGGTAACCGACGATCTATTCGGCAGCACCGGCAGCGCCAACTTCTTCGTGGTTGGCATGGCGGTCCAGGCCGGAGTGCTGCCGATCGGTGCGTCGTTCATCGAAGATGCCCTGACCCTCAACGGTGTCGCGGTCGAAACCAATGTCGCCGCATTCCGATGGGGGAGGGCTCAGGTCGACGATCCCGAAGCAGTCGTCACCGCACGCGCTGCCACCGCCAGATCTGTCGAGCCGGATCGCGTAAGTCGGCACCTGTCGCGAATCGACAGGCTTGGAATCGACGGGAGCTCAGCGGCGCACCTTGCGGTGTTGGCCGATGATCTTGAGGCGTGGGGGAGTGGAGTCGACGTCGACGAATGGCTCGATGTGGTCGAACGGGTTCGGAAGGCTGAACTGTCGGTCCGATCTGAATCCGAAGCCCTCACTATGGCGCTAGGCAAGGGCCTCCACAAGCTGGTTGCCTACAAGGACGAGTACGAAGTGGCGCGCCTGATGCTCGATGCTGAGGCCATAGCAGAAGCAGAAGAGCTTGCGGGTCGCCGCGGCAAGGTCGCATGGAAGCTCCATCCACCGCTACTACGCGCCTTGGGTATGGATCGCAAGATCACCATCGGGTCGTGGGCCACGCCTGGAGTACGGCTGCTCGCCAAGGGTAAACGCCTGCGAGGCACGAAGGCTGATCCGTTCCGGTGGGCTGAGGTGCGCAAGATCGAGCGCCGTCTTTCTGGCGAGTACATCGCAGCCATCGACGCCGCACTCGACGACCTCACTGACGAGACGTTCGACGCCGCGATCGCCCTGGCCGACGCGGCCGATCTGGTTCGCGGTTACGAAGACATCAAGGTGGCCAACGTGGCCAAGTTCCGAGCTGCGCTAGTTCGCTAGTTCGAACGATTCAGTAGCTTCGCTTGGCAACTTCTTCGAGCATGACCTCGGTGGCCCCGCCGCCGATCGGCAAGATGCGAGCATCGCGGTACATGCGCTCGATGGTGCTCTCGCGCATGTACCCCATGCCACCGTGAAACTGGAGGCAGTCGTACATGACTTGGTTGATTGCTTCGCAGCCCCAGGCCTTGACGCCCGACATCTCTTTGACGTTGTCTTGGCCAGAGTCTGACAGCCATGCCGCGTGATACATCGAGGCCCGGACGGCGTCGATCTTGGCTTGGTTCATGGCCATGCGTTGGCGAATCGCGCCGAGATCGAACAGGTGCCCGCCGAAGGCCGCACGCTCCTGGCAGTACTTGTTGGTCAGGTCGATTGCGGCTTGGGCCGATCCGACTCCCATGCCGACAAGAACCATTCGTTCGTTCTGGAAGTTGCGCATGGTTTCGTAGAAGCCGCGGTGGATGGTGCCGAGCAGTTGGTCGTCCGACACCCACACGTCATCGAGCACTAACTCGGCGGTGTCGCTGCATCGCCAGCCATGTTTGTCGAGCTTCTTGGCGACACTGAAACCCTCGGTGTCAGCCGGAACAAGGAAGGTAGACAGGCCGTACTTCTCGTCCGATGTTCGGGCCAACACAATGGTCAGATCGCCATAAACAGCGTTGGTGATGAAGGTCTTGGTGCCGTTGATGCGCCAGCCGTCGCCATCCTTCACTGCCTTGGTACGCACACCGGCCACGTCGGAGCCAGCGTCGGGTTCACTGACCCCGATTGACACGACGGTGGTTCCGTCGAGCACTCCGGGTAGCCACTGAGCAAGCTGGGCGTCGGTGCCGCCGTTGACGAGGTGAGGCGACGACATGTCGGTGTGCACCAGAACGGTGACATCGAACCCGGCGTACGTTGAGGCTCCGAGCGCTTCGGAGAAGGTGGCTGAGGCCAACATGCCCATGCCGAGCCCGCCGTGTTCTTCAGGAACTCTCAGCGAGAACATGCCGAGCTCGCCCATCTTTTGAAGCACCGAGCGCGGCACCTTGCCGTCTTGTTCCCACGCATCGCCAAACGGTGTGACCTCTTTGGCAACAAAGCCGACTGTTTGGTCGTAGATGGCCTGAAGCTCATCGGTCATGTAGACGTTGCGGTTGTTCACCGGTCGTCCTCCTGAGGGGTATCGAAAGTGACTAGAACTTGGGCTGATTCGACCTGGTCGCCAACCGTCACGCTGACGCTGGCGACTCGGCCTGGGCCGGGCGCGGCGAGCGTGTGCAGCATTTTCATGGCTTCGATCACGACGAGCGGGTCATCGCTGGCGACATCGTCGCCGGGACTTACGAGCACATCGGCAACCACAGCGGGGAACGGAGCGGTGATGGCACCTGAGGCAGCACGTTTGTCGGCGTCGTCGGGGGCCCAGCGCTCCGTGCGGGCCACGACCGAGAAGGTGTGCGATTGTCCTTCGTGATTGACGGCAACGGTTCGGCTTGCGATGTCGACCCAAGCCGGGTTCGTATTATCTCTCCCGTCAGCGGGAAACGGCTGCGGGCGGCCGTTTGCCGCTGACAGGAGAGGTGTAGATGGGAGCGTCGCAGCGTCGTAGGTGTGGCCAAGGAGGTCGATGAGGCCAAGGGTGGCCGTGTTGATATGGGGCGTGAGGCGTTTCGACCCGGTGCTCGACCAGGGGCTGTTGGCTCGGTTGGCTCGCACTGCCTCGCGCCACGCAGCCGCGGCAAGATCGGCCGCGCCGGCTACGTCGTCTGCGGCGGGAAGGTCGGTGTCGTCAAGGAAACGAGTTGTGATCTGGCCGTCGATGAGTTGCGGTTGATCGAGTAACCATCGATGAAAACCGGCAGTAGTGGAAACGCCGACAATCAAGAGTTCGTCGAGGGCGTGGCGCATGCGGGCCATGGCGTCGTCGCGATCGCGTCCGCCAACGATGAGCTTGGCGATCATCGGGTCGTAGTGCGGCGAGATAACCGACCCAGCTTCGATCGAGGAATCCCACCGCGCCCCGCCAGGTATGGCGACGTGGTTAACTGTGCCGGTCTGCGGGATGAACCCGGCGGTCCAGTCCTCTGCGTTGAGTCTGGCCTCGATGGCATGGCCGGTGATGGTTACGTCGGCCTGGTCGATACCGAGGGGTTCGCCTTGGGCAACCCGAATTTGCAGTTCGACCAGGTCGATGCCGGTCACTAGTTCGGTCACAGGGTGTTCGACCTGTAACCGAGTGTTCATTTCGAGAAAGAAGAACTCTCCGGTGGTGCCATCGACGACAAACTCGACCGTGCCCGCCGAGTCGTAGCCGACCGAGGTGGCCATCCGAACGGCAGCGCTTGTCATGGCATCGACGATCGACGTATCGAGACCACGAGCTGGCGCCTCCTCGAACAACTTCTGATAACGCCTCTGAACTGAGCAATCGCGCGTGCCGAGGTGAATGATCGAGCCGTGCTTGTCGCCCACGATCTGAACTTCGATGTGACGAGGACTGTCGACGTAACGCTCAACGATTACCCGGTCGTCTCCAAAGGTTCGGGCTGCTTCGGTCTTGGCTTCGTTGAGTGCCTTAGCGAAATCGGCGGCGGTATTGGCTATGCGGATTCCTTTGCCGCCGCCGCCGCCCGAAGCCTTGATGAGCACCGGATAGCCAATTGCGGTGGCCGCTGTGGCCAGCTCGTGGGCGTCTTGGCTGCTATCGAAACCAGGTATGACATCGACATCAGCCGTAACGGCCAATCGTCTGGCTTGAATTTTCGACCCCATCGCTGCGATCACGTTGGGGGATGGGCCCACCCAGATGAGCCCGGCGTCGACAACGGCTTTGGCGAACGCGGGGTTCTCCGATAGGAACCCATAGCCAGGGTGAATGGCGCTCGCATTGGCAACTGTCGCGGCTTGGAGGATCTTGTCGATCGAGAGGTACGACTCGCTTAGCGCGGCGGGGCCGATACCAACGGATTCGTCGGCGTCGGCAACGAACGGGGCCGCGGCGTCCGGCTCGGCGAATACGGCCACGGTTTGGTGACCAAGGCGCGAGGCGGTGGCGAATATGCGTCGAGCTATCTCGCCTCGGTTGGCTACAAGAATTCGTTGTCTCATAGTGCTCCAGTCACATCCGGTAGACGATGCCTGGCCCAGGGGCCGGTTCGTCTTGACGAGCTGCCAGGGCCAGGCACATTCCGAGAACGTCGCGGGTGTCGACGGGATCGATGAGGCCGTCGTCCCACATTCGCGATGTGGCGTAGTAGGGGTCTGATTGGGTCTCGTACTGGCCGCGGATCTCGGCGCGAATCGCCTCTAGTTCTTCGGCGCTCGTGGTTGCGCCTTTCATTCCGCCCACGCGAATGTCGACCAGAACCGTTTCGGCGGTGTCGGCAGCCATGGTTGCAATCCGGCTGTTTGGCCATGCGAATAGGAACCGAGGATCGAAGCCACGCCCACACATGCCGTAATTGCCGGCGCCGTAGGAACCGCCGATCAACACGGTGTACTTCGGCACCGTAGCGTTGGCAACCGCGGCCACCATCTTGGCGCCGTTTTTGGCTATGCCTCCCGCTTCGGAGTCGCGTCCGACCATATAGCCCGACGTGTTCTGAAGGAACAGCAGCGGGATTCGCCGCTGTTCGCACAGCTCGATGAAGTGAGTCGCTTTCAGGGCCGACTCGCTGAAGATGATGCCGTTATTGGCTATGACGCCAACCAGGTGGCCCCATATCCGGACGAACCCGCACACGATCGACGAACCCCAGTCGGGTTTGAATTCGGCCAGCCGAGAGCCGTCGACGATCCGGGCGATGATCTCGGTGGCGTCGTGGGGCACGCGGTCATCCGCGCTGACAATGCCGTAGAGCTCGGAGGCATCGTGAGCTGGAGCCACTGGTTCGATGCGGTCGATCCAACCTTGGCGATCATCGATTCGTCGCTGGTTTGTGGTCTCGCATATCTCGCGCAGTTTGCCGTAGGCCTCGGCTTCAGAACCCGTTATGTAGTCGGAAACGCCGGAGACCTTGGTGTGGAGTTCGGCGCCGCCAAGATCGTCTGGGTCGATGATCTCGCCGAGGGCGGCCTTCACGATCGGCGGGCCGCCCAAGAAGATGCGGCCAATGCCATCGAGACCATGATGACTTCGTCGGCCAACGCCGGCACGTAGGCCCCGCCGGCCGTGCAACCTCCGAGCACGACAGCCAACTGGGGAAGACCTTGAGCCGACATTCGTGCCTGACGATAGAACCCGCCGCCGAAGTGGTCCTTGTCGGGGAAGATCTCGTCCTGAAGGGGTAGGAATGCGCCACCCGAATCGACTAGATAGATGATTCCGACCTGGTTTGCTTCGGCGATCTCTTGGGCCCGAACGTGCTTCTTGATCGAAGCTGGTAACAACGACCCGCCCTTCACCGTGGCGTCGTTGGCGATGAAGACACAAGGCACGTTGTGGACGAGGCCGACACCGGTGACTATGCCGGCTCCGGGGGCGGCATCGTCGTATTGGCCGTACGCGGCTAGGGTCGAGAACTCCAGAAACGGCGTGTCGTCGTCGATGATCATGTCGATTCGATCGCGAACGATGACCTTGCCCCTCTGTAGGTGTCGTTCGATCGATCTGGCTCGACCCTTGCCTCCGTCGATAGCCCATTGTTGACGTTCGCGCAGGGTTGTGATGAGCGTTTCGTAGGCGACGGCGTTGGTGGCGAACTCGGCGCCGTCGACGTCGATACGGGACTCGATGATTTTCATGCGGCCAGACCGTTCCAGTACTGGTCGACTAGTACATCGGCCAACTCGTCGAGGTTGCCGCGGTCGAGGTCGAACCATTCGATCGAGGTGTTCATCGCGCCAAACAGAGTGAGCCTGGTTAGGCCTAGCGCCATGTCGCCGCGAATCTGACCGGTGTCAACCATGTCGGTTAGCAACAAGGTCCATTTCGATTCGTAGCGGTCGCGCTCGGGGATGACAGCCGCACGAACCTGGCTCGACGCGGTTCGAAACGAAGTGACGTGCACCGCTGTGTACGGGCCGTTCTCGTACAACGCCGCCAGGTGGGCGCGAATGTGGGCCTTCAGCCGAGTACTGCCGTCGGAGTTGGCTGTCGTGGTTGCCGCCGCGTCGAATGCTTCGACCATTACATCGATGCCCCGCGTCAGTACTTCGATGAGAAGATGATCCTTGGACTCGAAATGGTAATAGAGCGAGCCCGCTTTCATCTCGCACGCCGCCGCGATGTCTCGAAGTGAGGTGCCTTTGAACCCGCGCTCGACAAACAGAGTGGCGGCCTGGTCGAGAATGAGTTGACGGCCAGGGGCAAGGGTTGTTACCAAGGAATTCCATCCTACCTAACAAACGTTAGGCAGACAAGGCAAGATTTCCCAGACTTACTGCCAAAGTTGGGGCTGAAATTGACCGATGAACACTGTTCGCGACGCGGGCGGACGCGGATTTTGCTGGATTTCGTCCGAAATGCGGTGGCACGACACGAGAGGGACTACAATGACAATTGTGCCTGAGAAGATCGAATGGTTATCAACAGCAGGAGCGGCTAGGCGTTTGGGGATTACCCCTCGAACGTTGTATCGCTTCATCAACGAGGGCGACCTCCCGGCCTACCGGTTTGGTCGTGTTATCCGACTGCAATCGGGCGACATCGAGGCCTATATCTTGCAGTGTAAGATCTCACCTGGATCACTCGACCATCTGTATCCCGAAGTTGGCGAAGCGGCCAAGTAACACCGTCTTTCGATTGAGTGTTGATGTGTTGATGGTTAGCGGAGTTGATGACACGCGATGTTAATCGCCATACCGGTCCTAATCGCTGGCCTCGTGCTGCTGGTTAAGGGCGCCGATCGCTTCGTCGATGGAGCCGCCGATATTGCCGCGGCCCGAGGGTGGTCACCAATTCTTGTCGGAGCCGTGGTAATCGGATTTGGCACATCGGCGCCTGAGCTCTTGGTGTCGTCGGTTGCTGCAGCCCAAGGCGATCTGGGCCTTGGCGTCGGGAATGTCATCGGGTCCAACGTGGCCAACCTGACACTGGTTCTCGGTGTCGCGTCGATGGTTGCGGTCCTCACCGTGGAACGCGAGGTTCTAACTCGCGAAGGGCCGCTGGCTACTGCTGCGGTGGCGCTGTTCGCGCTGTTCATACTCGACGGCGAGCTGACTCGCTTCGAGGGGTTCGTTTTGCTCGCTGGGTTGGTCGTTGCTCTGTGGCTCATCATTCGCGCCGGCATCGGCGGCGACACAGGCGAACTTGGCGAGCCGTCGGATCGCCCGATGAACATGGTGGCTTTGGCCACGGGGCTTGGCCTCGTCATGACACTCATCGGTGCCCAGGGTGTGGTGTGGGCGGCTAGCGAGATCGCCAGCGAGCTCAACCTCACCGAAGGATTCGTTGGGTTCACCCTGGTCGCGCTCGGGACCTCGTTGCCAGAGCTTGGTACAACTGTCGCAGCCTGTCGCAAAGGTCAGACTGGGCTCGTTGTAGGCAACTTGTTAGGCAGCAATATCTTCAACTCACTCGCCGTCGGTGCCGCTATCGCACTCATAAACCCGGCGAGCATCGGCGACGATCTCCTCACCGGACGCGGCGCCGCGATCATGCTTGGCGCGGTGGTGTTCGCATATCTCGTGTCGGCGACGCGCAGGCGGGTCAGCCGAATCGAGGGTGTCATCTTGTTCGCCATCTACGTGGGCGCCATCGTGGCGATTGCAGGCGGCTAGACCAGCACCGAGACCCTTCAAATAGTCGGATCCGTAGCGGTCTAGGCCAAAGCCGCCTTGAGAGTTGCCGCGATCGCGACTTGTGCGTCGCTGGCTCGGTCGACGAGCAGATGGTTGCCGTAGAATCCGTGAACCATTCCGGGGTACATCTCATAGGTTGTATCGACACCGGCAGCCGCTAAGGCTTTGGCGTACGCGGCACCTTCGTCACGAAGTGGGTCGAACTCGGCGGTCAGGACGGTTGCGGGGCAGACTCCGGCCAACTCAGCGAGAATCGGTGCGGCTCGCCAGTCGGCCCGCTGTTCAGCCTCAGGCGCATAGTGATCCCAGAACCACTGCATCGTCGGCGTTGTCAACAAGTAGCCCTCGGCGTTCTCGACATAACTCGACCGGTCGAAGTCGGTGTCGGTAACCGGATAGAGGAGCACCTGATGACGTAAATCGACGCCGCGATCTCTGGCCTCAAGGGCTACCACCGCGGCCAGGTTCCCGCCGGCGCTGTCGCCCATGACCGCGACACGAGCCGGATCGGCGCCAAGGTCGGCGGCTTGGGCGACAGCCCAAAGGAGTCCGGCTAGGCAGTCATCGACGGCGGCTGGGAACTGAGCCTCCGGTGCGAGTCGATAGTCGATGGCAACAACCACCGCGCCGACGTCGAGACAGATGTGGCGACAGGTTTCATCGTGTGAATCGAGATCGCCTAGAACCCAGCCACCGCCGTGGAAGAAGACAACGAGGGGTTGGGCTGCTTGGGAACCATGACGGAATACGCGGACGTCTAGGTCTCCGCCCGGTCCCGCAATTGTGCGGTCTTCGACATGATCGACGTGACGCTGGTTTTCGAGATCGACCGGCCGACCGAACCACGAACGCGCCTCGGTCGGGCTGAGATCAGAAAATGGCGGAACGCCAAGTTCTTCGAACAGTTTTAGGAAGTCAACGGTTTGGGGGTCGAGAGGCATCTGCTTATGGTGGCCGATAGCGCACCAGACACGCCAGTCGACGCACATTTCGCTAAAGGCGCCACGGGCATTCGACCGAGAAGTGGTCCGAGGGTACTGATCGAGGAGGCACATGTGAACGCCATCGGGGGCGGTCGTCGCAAGTACGACGAGACGGGAGCAGTTGCGGCGATGTTCGCCGTTTCGATGGTGGTGATGTTCGGGATGGCCGCGATAGTGCTCGATGTCGGGCGCATATTCGTTGTTCAGTCCGAGCTGCAGACGTCGGCCGATGCTGCTGCGTTGGCTGCTGCGGCCATGTTGCCAGACGAGTCGGCAGCCGTTGCACGGGGACGGACTCTTGCGTTGGCAAACCATGATGGTCTCACCGCTGGAGCGGTTTCGGTCGAAACCGGCACGTGGGACCCGAACTCAAAGGTATTTTCTTCTGGAGGCCAGGCCCCTGACGCGGTGCGGGTCAGGGTTTACCGCACTGGGGCCACGGGCAACGCGGTTAACAATTCGCTGGCCGGGATCATCGATCGGCCGGTAACCGATGTTGACGCCTCTGCTGTGGCGCTGCTGGCGTTCACCACTCTGGACTTCTCGGGCTTCTCCGAAGGCGCAACGCCCAATGTGCACGGACAGGGGATCTCGGGGGAGTTCATTCCGGGTTCTGTGGGCATCCAGGCGTTAAGCAATCGCAACAACAGCAACCGCTGCAACGAGATCGGGGACGAACGTCACTGCGAGATGATCTTCGACGGCACTTGCACCGGTGGTTGCACTGGCGGTGACGCCGACCTGTTGTTCCCAAGCCAGGGAAACATCTTGATCATCACCGAAGACGGTGATGAAAACGACCCAGACGACGAGGCCAGGGGTGGGACCTTTACCTTCGACTTCAGCAATCTTGGCCCTGGTTCGGTGAGCGTTCGTTCGATCGCGTTGCTCGACATCGACGAAGATGTCCAAGCTGTTGTCACGCTGTTCGATGAGTCGTACAACGTTCTCGACGTTGCCTACCTGTCCGGAGCTGGCGATGGTGAGGCGGTCGACAAGTTCGTCAGTGGGGTGCTCGGCGTCGTCTATATGGAAGTTGAGCTGCCGGGGTCCGGAGCCATCGATGACATCGCCTACCTGCGTGTCGTAAAGATCGTCGAGTAATGGCGAAACTGAGACGTCGAACAAATGACAGCGGCGCCGCAGCCGTGGAGCTGGCGCTCATCTTGCCGATCTTTGTCATGCTCGCATTCGGGATCATTGCCTTTGGTCTTGGCTACAACCAGCAGTTGGTTGTCACTCGAGCCGCCCGAGAGGCAGCGCGCACCATGGCCGTCACCGACAGCGTGGCGTCTGCTCGCGCTGCGGCTTTCAACGCCGCCGACTCCCTCGACCCTGGTTCGCTGAGCATCTCGTTGACCAGCTGTGGGCCGACTCCTGATCTTGATGATGTCGCCACCGCAGACATCTCGTATCCGTACGCCTACGAAATTCCGTTCGTCGGCTCATACAACGTCACCCTCCAAGGCCGAGCGACCATGCACTGCGGCGGCTAGTCAGGTCGGTTTAGGCAGTCTTGGCCAACAGCGTGCGGAGCCCCGAGGTCAGGTGGGTGAGGTCGTTCTGAAGCCGTTGCACTTCGGCAACTAGCCGCAGTACTTCTTCGCGGCGCATACTGGCCATTGAGCCAGGTTGGAGCATGGCCACCGTTTGGCGGATCTGAGCTACTTCGTGTTGGGCGATGGCAGGTGTTGAGGTCATGGTCACAATCATCGCGTCGAACAGGTGTTCTAGTCAATAGTTGGTGAGTCGATGACAACGCCCACGATTCGACCAACCTCGACCAAGTCGCGGTCGGCGCTGAGTCGCTTGGAGTTGGCGAAACGGATCTCGGTCTGGTGCGCACCTAGTGGTAGCTCGTAGCCTGCGAGACTGGCTACCTGTCGAGGGGATTCTGATGACCGATGTTCAAGATGTTGAGTTGCCGACGCGAACTGCGTTCCGGACTTGTCCGCTGTGTGAGGCCGGGTGCGGTCTCGAGATAACGGTCAAGGGCGATGCTGTCACTCGTATCCGTGGCGATATGAACGACGTGTTTTCGAAGGGGTTTATCTGCCCTAAGGGTTCAACGCTCAAGCAGCTTCACGAAGACCCAGACCGTCTTCGTATGCCGGTCGTGAAACGCGACGGCGAGTTTGTCGAGGTCGGGTGGGACGAAGCATTCGCCGAAATCGAGGAACAGATGATGCCCATCCTGGCCGAGCATGGCCGTGATGCCTCGGCTATCTACATGGGTAACCCATGTGCCCATTCGCTTGGCCCGATGCTCTACAACCGCACCGTCATCACAACGCTTGGCACCCGCAATCGTTTCTCGGCTTCGACGGTCGACCAGCGCCCGAAGGAGATCTCGTCGGCTGTCATGTTTGGTTCGGTCACTGTGCCTGTGCCAGATCTCGACCGCACTGACTACCTGCTGATGCTCGGCGCCAACCCGTATGCATCGAACGGGTCTTTGTGTACGGCGCCCGACTTCCCCGGTCGGCTCGAACGCATCCAAGAACGTGGCGGCAAGGTTGTAGTGGTCGATCCTCGCCGCAGCGAGACAGCGCTCAAGGCCGACCGGCATGTGGCAATTCGTCCGGGAACCGACGCTCATCTACTGGCGGCCATGGCTCACGTGATGAT
>JAADHX010000460.1:3131-13677 GCA_013151655.1 Actinomycetota bacterium | reverse complement strand
CGAGTGCGCACACCGTTGGTGTTAGCTCCAACCGGCTTCACCCGAATTGTCGACTCCCAAGGCGAGCTAGCGGTGGCTAGGGCCGCCGTTCGGGCCGAGCTTCCTTACGGTTTATCGACTCTGAGCACTCGCAGTATCGAAGAAGTGGCTGCCGTTTCCGATGGCGACAAGTGGTTTCAGGTCTATGTGTGGAAGGACCGCGGCCTTGTAGCCGAGATGCTCGACCGGGCTGCCGCCGCCAACTATTCGACGATCATGATCACTGTCGATACCGCCATGCTTGGTCGGCGCGAACGCGACGTGCGTCGGGGGTTCTCGCTCCCACCCAAGATCGGTCTCGGAACCATCGTCGACGGGGCCATGCACCCGGCGTGGACATGGGATTTTATCAACGCCGAACCTATCGAGTTCGCCAACGTAAAGGGCAACAGTGTTGGCGACGGGTCCGACCCGGTTTCGCTTTCTGGCTACATCAACAGCCAGTTCGATCCGGCCCTGTCGTGGAACGACATTGCCTGGTTCAAGGAGCGTTGGCCAGGCAAGATCGTGTTGAAAGGCGTGCAGTCGGTTGCCGATGCCGAGAGGGCAGTCGAACATGGACTCGACGCCGTCATGTTGTCCAATCACGGCGGCCGTCAACTCGACGACGCCCCTGCGCCTATCGATCTGCTTCCCGCCATCGTCGCGGCCCTTGGCGGTCGTGAGGAACGGACCATGGACGTCATCGTCGATGGCGGAGTTCGGCGAGGATCAGACGTTGTCAAAGCCATGGCAATCGGAGCCTCAGCGTGTTCGATCGGGCGTCCTTACCTGTACGCGCTTGGCGCTGGCGGCGAACGCGGCGTCGATCACCTCTTGGCCATGTTCGATGAGGGCATCAGGCGCACAATGGCCTTGCTTGGTGCCCGTTCGATCGCTGAACTGACGCCCGAACTTGTGTCTATACGGCGAAGGACGGACTGACAGCAACATCTGCCGCTGAGTCGGCGTCGCCAGTCGAAATGCCAACGATCCGACAAATCGCCAAGGCAAGATCGGCCCGATTCATGGTGTAAATGTGGAAGTCGCGGATGCCATGTTCGGCGAGGTGACGAATTTGTTCGGCCGATACCGTTGCCGCTATGAGCGGTTGCACCTCGGGTGTGTCGTCGAGGCCTTCGAACAGCCCGGGCATCCACGCGGGAATCTTGGTGCCACAGCGGCCGGCGAAACCAGACATGCGCTCGAAGTTGGTTACGGGCATGATTCCGGGAATGATCGGTTGCTCGATACCTGCGGCCCGAACGTTGTCGTGGAACGTGAGAAACGCTTCGTTGTCGAAGAAGAACTGGGTGAGCGCACGATCGGCCCCTGCATCGAACTTCGCCCGCAGATTGTCGAGGTCTGATGCCGCCGATTCGGCCTTGGGGTGCACGTCTGGATAGGCGGCTACCGAGATATCCCAGGTCGAACCGTCGGGCCGGTCACGGATTCCAGCTACTAGTTCGGCGGCCGTGCGGTAGCCGTCTGGCCTGGTGCCGTCGTTTTCGCCTTCAGGCGGATCTCCACGCAAGGCCACGATCCGGCGCACGCCAGTGGCCGCGTACGTGTCCATGACTTCGTGCACTTCTTGCTTTGACGCCCCAACGCATGTCAGGTGCCCGGCGACATCGAGATCGGTGGTGTCGGTGATGCCACGGATGGTCTTGAGCGTGCGGTCTTGAGTTGTTCCGCCCGCGCCGTAGGTGACGCTCACAAATGTGGGGCAAATCGGCTCAAGCCGACCGACGGTGCGCAGCAGATTCCCGGCACCCTTGTCGGTGTTGGCCGGAAAGAACTCGAGCGAAACGTTGTAGTCGGACCGCAGCGGGGTGACCGGCCACGGTCGGCGCTGCAACCGTTCGGTCATCTCGTCGCGGAGCTCTTGGTTTACTCGGTCGGGTCGGCGAGCTTTCTTGGAGTGTTTTGGCCCGGTCATGAGGCCACCTCAAAGCTGTTGTTTGGTGAAGAGTTCGATTCGGTCCCTATCGGTGCAGTTGTTGCCAGGCTTGGCCAACGAACAGCGGTCCAAAGAACCGTGGTTAAGGAGTCGGGGCCGGCCTTGGGACCGTTTAGGTACCTGATCGACTCTCGATCCAGATCGGCATCTTGGAACCAAGAGTTGACCTCGTCGTCGTCGAACCCGAGGCGCCGGTGGGCGTAGTCGGAGCGAAGAAACTCGAGGTTGTGCAGTTGATAGTCGACCACGAGCATCCGACCGCCTGGTTTCAAGGTTCTGGCCGTTTGGGCAATGGCATCGGCGGGGTCGTCGAGGAAATGCAACACATGGTGCAGCACCGCCACATCGAAGCTTCCAGCGGGAAGGTCGAGGTCGTACACGTCGGCATGGCGCACCCGGCAGTGCGCTAAGCCCTCGGCGTCGAGGTTGGCTCTGGCCACGTTGAGCATTGGCCGGGACTGGTCGATGCCAAGACCACGATCGATCCGGTCGGCAAAAACCTCAAGCATTCGGCCAGTGCCGGTACCAATATCGAGCAGGCTGCCAATTCTGTCGCTCTGGACGGCTTCGAGCAGTGCCACCTCGACGTCTTCGTCGGCCACATGGCGGAACCGAATCTGGTCCCAGTTGGTGGCGATCCGCGAGAAGTAGGCCTCGGCTTCGGCCGCTCTGGCCTCTCGCACAGCGCTCAGACGTTCGAGATCTCTGGCAATGGCGGGGTCGGCGTCGTCGACGAGCGTTTTGACCACGTCGAGCAGCTCACGACCAAGGCCACTGGCGGCGGGTCGATAGAAAGCGCTGGTGCCTTCGGCGTGACGTTCAAGAACCCCGGCATCACAAAGCAGCCGTAAATGCCTACTTGTTCGGGGCTGGCTCTGACCGATAACGCGGCAAAGTTCGCCAACGGTCAGCTCGATACGCGCCAAAACCGAGACGATCCGCAGCCGGCTCGGTTCCCCGACTGCCTTCAGTGCGTCTACCAGTTGGTCCATATGTTCATAAGTATATGTTGATATATCGCTATGTCAAGGCTCAATCTGGAAACGACCTAAGGCGCAGGTGGACTCGCTGAGCTCCCGG
The DNA here is from genome assembly GCA_013151655.1 of Actinomycetota bacterium. Classification (GTDB taxonomy): domain Bacteria; phylum Actinomycetota; class Acidimicrobiia; order Acidimicrobiales; family Poriferisodalaceae; genus JAADHX01. The sequence continues at coordinate 10,619 of JAADHX010000460.1, read as the reverse complement.
CGCACACTTTCAGGCAGTTCTCGACACTTCACGTCGGATCGCATCGAAGTGATGAGCCAGATCCCATCCAGATCGTGCACCGTGAAGATCGGCGGCACGTACCCCTCTCCTGCGCGTACGACGGCGTATTCAGCTGAAGTCGGCGTTTTCGCCAGGAGAACGACCCTAATCATGGGTGGGCTCGGGCCTAGGTTTCCTGAGGCAACAAGGTCAACCCAGAACTGTGCAAGGTCGAGTTCTTCGCCTCGCAGATGGATAGTCGCCCCAGGCGCATAGAATGCGGATTCGCTTGCGTTCGAGGAGCATCATCAGGCCACCGATCAGGAGTGCGTCGGAGTTGGTGTCGTCGGGAAGATCGTCGGCATTGTTGAGCTCGATGATTGGGGTAGAACCAAGCCCGGCAATACCGTCGGACCCATCGGAGTCGGGTCCGACAACGTCTGCATCGGCGAAGGTAGGCGCAACCGTGGCTAGTAGAGGATGCAGCCAATACCGGCCGGGCGCTAGGGCACCAGCGCCTTGTTAAACCTCGACCTCACCTTGTTACGTAGCCAACGCCTAGCCTTTTCAACCACCAGATAGATAACTGGGAACGCCAGCAGGACGGTTACCGTCGAGCTGAGCAGCCCGCCGATCAGCGTGAAGCTGAGAGCCTCCCAGAATGGGTCGGACAGCGCAAGCGGCGTCAGTCCCACGATGGTCGTCACCGTTGTGGCTACAAGAGGCCTAGCCCGCTTGGCCACTGCCTCGCCTATGGCCTCGGCCGGAATGAGGCCGCGACGGCGAGCCTGGTTGGCCGCGTCGATAAGCAGAATCGTGTTGTTGACCACCACGCCAATCAGGGCAATGAAGCCAACCATCACAAAGAAACTCAGCGAGTTGTCACTCCACAACAGAATGGAGAACACCCCGAGGAAGCTGAACGGAATCGCCAAGAAGATCAGGGCTGGTTGCACCACCGACCTGAACTGGGTGATAAGCAGCAACGCCATCAGCCCGAGCGCAACCACGAACGCCGTACCTAGCGATGCGAAGTCGTCCTGGTTGTCAGACTGTTGGCCGAAATCGAAGCCCAAGGCATCAACGGCGAGACCACGATCGACCAGACCTGGCTCGAATAGCTCCCTAACCATGTCCTCGGTGGCGGTGAGGTTGCTAGTTGTGTCGTCGGTCGTGAAGCTGGCCGCTACTTCGACGATGCGTTCGCCGTCGGTTCGCCTCACTTGCCCAGCTGTGGACACGAACGTGTCGGCCACGAAGGTCTGATCGCCGTTCTTGTCGAGTTCGACTCCCTTGATTTCGGCTGCTATCTCAGCGGCCAGGGTTTCTCCTGCCTCGACCTGGCCCGCAGAAACCGAAATCTGAACCGTAAATGGAAAGTCGTCCACAGGAGGGCCGTTCTCGAGCGGACTCACAGATACGCGAACTCCCCCGATTTCGGCCATGCTCGCTTCGAGCTGATCGGCATAGTCTGGCGAGGTCGTCGAGCGGTCGTCGAAGTGAACTAGGTCGACGATCGAGAACAGCCCTCGTTCGTTGCCGAACAGATACTGCGACCGAACTAGATCCTCGCCTAGTACGGCCAGCAAGGCAGCATCGATTTCGGCCGCAGTTTGTTGGGCCGATTCGATCGTCGTTTCAGGATCGAAATCGACAGACAGCTGAACTCCGTTGCTGTCCTTGGTTGGCGGGAAGATGTTGAACCCGACCCTGGAGGCAATTCCGAACGAGACCAGGATCGAAACAACCGCAGCGGCCAAGAGACCGCCACCGACCAGCCACCCCTTGGCGCCATTGCCGGCCGGGTACACCGCGAGCCGGCCCAGAGCCTTCGCGGCCAGACGCTCGGCTCGAACTAGCGGGTTCGATGCCGGTGGCCCCGCCAGCAGGAGCTTTCGAGAGATCGCCGGAATGAACGTGATCGAAAACACGAACGACAACAAAAGGGTGATGATCACCGTTGCCGGAATGGCCCGGATGAACTCGCCAAGCACTCCCCCAACAAACAACATTGGGGTAAACACCAGGACGGTCGTCAGCGTGCCCGCCATCGAGGCAGACCCAACGTGTTGAGTCGCGACGGCCACTACCGAAACCGGGTCGTCGGCCTCGTCGCGGCTTGAGTCGATCGATTCGCTGATGACGATCGCATCGTCTACCAGCAACCCGAGCGTCAGAATCAGGCCAAACATCGTGATGGTGTTGAGCGAATATCCGGCCACCCACAGGCCTACCAAGGCGGCCGACATCACCGTGGCCATGAACATTGCGGTTATCAGCGCCACCCGCCACCCGATGAGAGCCAGGCTAACAAGGGCAACCGCTACCAGGCCCGTCAAAAGGCTGCGGCTAAGACCGCTGATTTGGCTGCGAATCTCGGGGGCGAAGTCCGCGGTCACGTCGGCGCTGAGACCGCTGGGCAGCGGAGCAGATTCGAGGGTCGCGTGAACCGAATCGCTGAACTCAAGCACGTCTTGGTTCGCGGCCGCGGACCGGACCAAACCAACTGTGATGGCCTCTTGGAACTCCGTTGAACCCTCATAGGCCACCCGAGTAAACCGGGTCCGCCGAGTCTCCTCAGCTCCAGTAGCCGGATTCGTGCCCTGAGTGAGGAGATCTCGGACGCTTGCTATCTCGATGTCTGGCGACTCGGCCATATGGGCTGCCAACTCGGCCGCCGCGGCTTCGAGGACATCGGGCGAAGTACCTGGCGGGCCACTAACCGCAATCAGCACGTCGAACACTTCGACAAACTTGGTGGCATCGAGAGGGCGGACCGTGAGCACCGCCGCCGGTGGCAGCACCACCTGTTCGATGGCGGCGCTGAGACGATCGGCGCCATCGACCGAGGTAACCGCGCCCTCAAACTCGACTACGAGCGCGAACGAGTTCGGTCTGGCGAAGCTCAACACGCTCTCTACGTCGGCGACGTCTGAGAACGCCTCTTGAAGAGGGACCGCTACGTCTTGGTCGACGGCATCGGCATCTCCGGCAAAGAAGGTGCCGTCCACAACAACGATCGGCAAGTTGACGGGAGGGAATCCCTCCCTAGCGAGCCCCGAAAACCAGGCGAACGCACCAACCACGACCACCGCGCCCCAGACGACAAACGTGAGCTTCCAGTGCCGGGCCGAACTCCGGGCCAGCTTGGCTACGAAGGATCGAATCTCGGTTGACTCACGACCAGTAGCAGTGCTCGTCTGTGTCACGCGCCGCCGCCCAGGCCGTGGCGACCATCGACCCAAGCCATGAACTTAGCCGTGTCCCAGGTATTGACCACAAGGTCGCGAGGGGCCCAGCCCCGCTGCGCGGTTAACACCCCATACTCCATGCGACCAAGCTCCGAAACGTGATGGCTATCGGTGTTGATGACGAGCTTCACGCCACGATCGACGGCCTTGCGAACAACGTCGGAAGCTGCGTCCAGGCGCTGAAGTGCGCCGTTCACTTCGAGGGCCACATCGAAGCTGGCCAGCGCCTCGAGTACCACATCGACATCGAACTCGATGCCTGGCCGGCGACCGATGTAGCGGCCAGACAAGTGCCCAATTGAGTTGACGGTTGGATCTGCGATGGCCGCTATCAGCCGCTTGGTTTGGTCGAGAGGCGACTGGTCGTAGTGCGAGTGCACCGACGCCACCGTGTAGTCGAACAGAGCCCTGAAATCGGGTTCGTAGTCGAGGCCACCACTGGCCCCGATGTTGAGTTCGCACCCCCACAGAAGAACGATGTCTGGATGATCGGCCTGCACCCGCGCAATGTGCTCTCGGTGTTCGAGCATTTCGTCGGCCGTTGATCCGTTGATGGCCAGGTCGATGCCATGATCGGTGATGGCCAGGTACTTGTATCCGGCATCGATCCCAACCTGCACCATCTCTTCGACGCTCGATCGGCCATCGCCAGAGCGGTCGGTGTGATAGTGGAGGTCGCCAACGATGTGGGCCCGCTGCACGAGCTCGGGCAAGCCATCACCACCAGCGGCATCGATTTCGCCGGTCGCCTCGCGCAGCGGCGGCGGAATGAACTCAAGATCGAGCGCCTCGTAAATATCGCGTTCGGCAACCGAAGCTACGATCGGTCGGTCGGCATCTTGTGGTTCGGCACCAAACAGGCCGTATTCGTTGAGGAGCCAGCCTCGATCGAGGGCTCGCTGTCGTAGTTCGATGTTGTGGGCCTTGGACCCGGTGAAGTACAGCGTCGCCGCGCCAAACTGTTCCGGCGTCACGACCCGAACATCGACCTGGAGCCCGGCGGGAGTCAGAAACGAGGTCTTTGTGTTGCCGTTAACGACGATGTCGTCGGCCTCGGGGTGAGCGACCACCGCGGCCATAACGGCTGGGCCATCGTTGGAGGCGACCGTTATGTCGATATCGCCGATGGTTTCGGAGAAACGGCGAAGGCTGCCGCAGTGCATTGCTTGTTCAACCCTCGGCAGATTCTCGAGGAACTCCACCAGCCGCACGGCTAGGGGCAACGCGTCGCCAATCGGGGTTCGCCGATCCTTGCCCGAAAGGCCGAGCCGTTCGATCGACTTGGCGATCTTGGCCTCGCTCGTGGCACCCAGTCCAGGCAGGGTCCGTAGCTGCTCGGCCGCGATGGCGGCCTTGAGCGATTCGACGTCTTCGATTCCGAGCTTGGCCCTCATAATCTTCAGGGTCTTTGGCCCAACACCAGGTATACGACTCAGCTCGACGATGGAGAACGGGAACTCTTGCCTCAAGACCCGAAGCTTCGTGACCTCACCCGTGTCGACGTATTCGCGGATCTTGCTGGCCGTGGCCTTGCCGACGCCTTTGATCTTGATCAGCTCGCCGGCCGTCAACGCGGTGACGTCTCGACCATCGGCCTCCAGCCCAAGCCGAGCGTTCTCATAAGCCCGCACCTTGAACGACTGCGGGCTTTCCTCGGCCAAGGTGGTGAGCGTCACCAGTTCGGACAACATCTCCATGACGTCTCTGTTGGAAATCATGGGCAAACTCTAGGGCCGAACTTGGTCCGATCCATCGATGCCGTTGTCGACCTCGGAACCTGGCTACCAGACCGGCGAGTGATTTCCGAGAGCGGTCGAAGGTCGATCCCATTGCATGCCCATGCCCTCGATCGAAGCTGGTGGTCTCAACCGCCTGCCAAGCCCCCACGGCGTACCCTCGGGATCACCGTTGTAATCCGCATTGGTTAACGGTTCAAGCTCGGAGTCGTAGGAGCCCGCGGGTCCGTCGGTTAACAACTTGGCCGTTCTCGCCAGCGAACACCTGGCAATGGCGCCCTGGCCCGTGATGACACGACGCCGTAGCCCTCGCACGGCCGCCGCGGCCAGAAGATAACCAGCGCCATGATCGAGCGCCTGGACAGGCAGCGGGTTTGGCGAGTCGGTTCGGGCCGCCAACATGCCCTGGTGCGCAATTCCTGAGCTCATCTGCACCAAGCTGTCGTAGCCGCGCCGGCCAGCCCACGCGCCCGTCCACCCGTACGCATCGAGCGACACGTCGACCAGCCCTGGCCTGAGCATCTGGCAACGTTCGGCGGTAAGCCCAAGACGGTCCAAGGCACCGGGCCGATAGCCATGGATGAATATGTCCGACGATGCGACAAGACCCTCGAGCACGGTCAGATCGGCGCTGTTCTTAAGGTCGAGCCTGGCACACCTCTTGCCGAGCGTTACCTCTGGCACAACGTTGTCTTCTTCCCATCCCGGAGGGTCGATCCGCAACACTTCGGCACCCCACCCGGCGAGGAACCGAGTAGCGATCGGACCGGCCAAGACCCTGGTGATCTCAGACCAGCCAGCGGTCTATCGGCACGCCGATCGTTAGACCCGACAGAGTCTCTGAGCGTCGACTGCGACCCATCGGTCCACGCCACCAAGGGCTCAGCCGCCACCGCCTGACCGGCAACGTGGTCTCGCCATTGGTCGACCGAACGCATTTCGGCAGAACAGCCGTTTGCGCCAGCGATGGCAGCTTCGAGATCGGCTCCGGTCCAGCCCTGCACTGCTTTGGCCACGGCTTCTCGATTGCCGTCTGCTGCCAACACCTCCAAGGCGGCCACACGGTGATGGGGAGCATTGGTGTGAAGCCTGATCCAGCCGTCGGATGTTTCGTACAGACCGGCCACCGAATCCCAGGTCGGGGCTCGCTCCCACCCAATAGGTTCGAGCGACCATCCGAACCAGTACGAGGCCATTCGTTGATCGACCGCTGAGTCGCGGCCCGCTAACGCCGCGACCTCGCTGGTCGCCGCAGCAATAGCTACCGAGGCCAGTTCGGTCACCGGAAACGCCGATGCCCACTCGCCAGCACCGCTGATGACGGCGCGGTTGGCGCTAGGGCCACCAGCAAGCGCGTCGAGAGAGTCGTCGACTTTGTCTCGCATTGACGAGTCGTCGATGCCCATGTTCATGTCCTGCTCTACTCGGAGGTTTCTCCATCTTGGCACCGCTACGACGATGGTCGACAATGGGGCCATGGAAATCACTCTGACCGGTACAGGCTCGCCACTGCCAGACCCAAACCGGGCTGGGCCCTCGACGCTGGTCAAGGCCGACGAGACGCGGATCCTCGTCGATGCTGGTCGCGGAGTTGTCATGCGCTTGGCCGGGGCGTCAACCATGCCAAACCAGCTGTCGGGGGTTCTCATAACCCACCTTCACAGCGATCACATCTGCGCCCTCGGCGACGTGATCACAACTCACTGGATCATGTCGCAGGGCATTGCGACGCTGCCGATCCATGGGCCTAAAGGAACCGCGCAATACGTCAGCCGAGTGCTCGACAGCCTCGAACCCGACATCGGCTATCGGATTTCGCACCACGACCTGCTTCGGAATGGCCCGATGGTCGAAGTCACCGAACATGACGGTGGAGACCATTTCTCCATTGGAGATGTCCAGATCGAATGTGCTCGCACTGAGCATGCTCCGGTAGCGCCAACCCTCGGGTATCGACTGGCCCATCGAGGGGTAGTTGCTGCCCTGGTCGGCGACACGATTCCGTGCGAGGGGTTGGCCAAACTTGTGGAAAGCGCCGACGTGTACGTCCAGACGGTCATCCGCGACGACATTGTTCGGAACATCCCTAGCGCCATGCTCCAGGACATTCTCGACTATCACTCCACCGTCAGCCAAGCAGGTCAGACCGCAGCCGCTGGCGGAGTGCGGACGCTCGTTCTGACGCACATGGTGCCGCCTCCGACCCCAGACCAATACGACGAGTGGCGGGCGATCGCGGCCAAACATTTCGACGGTGAGGTCGTCATCGGCGATGACCTAACGACCATCAACGCCGACTGACCCGATCAGGGGGTCACGGCAATTCGGCCGCGAACCTCTCGACCAGCCGCGACTGGGCCCCAACCTCTGGGCCCGCCATGGGCCGACTGGCGCCCACCAGTTCCAACGCATCGCCAACAGATAACCCCAGGGCGACCAAAACCATGGTTGCGGTCGTGCCCGTGCGGCCGATGCCAGCAGCACAATGTACGAGCACCTTG
>JAADHX010000460.1:0-3082 GCA_013151655.1 Actinomycetota bacterium | reverse complement strand
TCTTCGAGGGTTGGCACGTGAAGATCCGGAATCGGATGCCATATAGCGCGTTCGCTATCACTGCCATCGAGCCAAGAAACGTAGGCGGGGTAACGATCCTCGAGTTCGTGTCGTTCGTTTAGGCACACCACCGTGTCGGCATCGTTGGCCCTCGCGAGGGCAGCATCGACATCGGGGCCGATTGCATGTTTTCCGCACAACCAGAGTTCGCCGCTCGCGCCTGGCAGCGGAACCTGATCGATTCCGCCATCGAATGACCTCGGGCCGTACTTGTTCACGCCCACAGAGTGCCAGATCTGTGAGACATAGACACCAGATGGCTACGGTGGACCCATGACTGCTCTCGATCTAGGATCGATCCAACACGTCAGCATCAACGTTTCGAATCTCGAACAGTCCCTGGCGTTTTACGAACTGAGCCTTGGATTGAGCCGCCTCGCCCGCCCCGATCTCAGCGTCGAGGGCGCCTGGCTAGCGGTCGGGTCGAGCGAGTTGCACCTGATCGTAGCCGTTGGTTCTACGCCGGCAGCAGGCCAACACTTTGCCTTCGGAGTGGTCGACCTCGACGCAACACGGAGCTCGTTGATCGAAGCCGGAATCCAGGTGTCGAATCCGACCTCGCTTGGCAACGGTGCTAGTCAGGCGTTCTTCTCTGACCCCGATGGCAACCTGCTCGAAATCAACCAGCCGGCCCCCTAGGCGACTCTCCAGCAGGAGTGTTTGGGTTGTCTAGGTGCCGGCGACCGGTGACAACTTCGACTGACGCGAGAAGACTTCGGCCAGCATTGGTTTGAAGTCGCGGATGGTCATTGAGTCGTACCCAGGGTCAAAGCAGTTCTGGTCGTACTCCTGGCAGAACCAGACACAGTCGTCGTAGAACGGCGATGACGCGAACTCGTCGCGTGCATCTCGGTCGCCGCCAAGATGATGAAAGTAGTAGTACCCCTGAAAAAGACCGTGGTGTTTGACCACCCAATGGGTTCGCTCGTCGACGTACGGTTCGAGCAATGCTGCCGCGGCCACGCTGTGATTCTCGGGTGCGAAGCAGTCGGCCACATCGTGGAGCAGGGCGCCAACGACCATGTCGATGGGCTCATCGTTGCGGTGCGCCCTGGTTGCTGACTGCATGGAATGTTCGTATCGATTGACCTGGTACCCCAACTTGGGCCCACGCATCATGTCGAGCATCGCTATCAGGTTGTCAACGAGGTTGCCCCGAAGGTGGTCGCTCTCAGCAGGTGCGAGCATCTCGTAGTCGGCCTTAGAGCCATCGGCCATCTGAGTCCAAGAAACGGTGCGCATAGCCCCAGTCTCCCACGTTGTCCTAACCCTACGGCTAGGTCGATGACCTAACCCTAGGTCGATGACCTAGGCTGTCCTCTCCCGCAACTAGGATCACCAGAATGGGCCCGTCTCCTCCCCCCGAAACGTCTCGCAGACGCTCAGAGGTTCTAGTCGTTGCTCGTCAAACCTTGCTCGATCAGGGCGCCGATGGGTTCGTGATGAGGCGGATCGCCGATCGAGCTGGAATGAAGCTCGGGAATCTTCAGTATTACTTCGCAACCCGAGACGACTTACTTGAGGCCATTCTGCGGGCCGAACACGTCGCAGATTTCGGGCTGATTTCAGCCGAGACCGAGGTCGACACGGTCATCGAGGCGTTGGTTGGGCGTTTCGCAGGCCCAACCCCGAGTGTGTACTCGCTAGTTGGCGCCCTCGCGGCACACAACCGCCAACTCATGACGGCATGGGCCGAGGTCCACGAACAGATCTACGGTCTCGTATCGGGCCTAATCCAGCGTTTCGACTCTTCGGTCACACCAAGTCAGGCCCGTATTCGTTCGATCCTCGTCATGGCCCTGATCGAGGGTTCCCCGACGCAGGTGTATCGCTCCACGGGGGCCACTAGCGCTGAGGCGATGATGACCCAGGTCGCTGCCGCGGCGCGGGCCGTTGCCAAGTCGGCCTAGTCGGTGGCGTGGGTCTTCAGCGGCCGGTGCACCGTCAGCAGGCGGGCCTTGAACCCGAAGCTCTCGAAGAAGTTCTTGGTAGACCGGTTTCCGGGAAGCGCCAGGGCATCGATGCCGATGCAATTGCGAGCCTCACACCATGGGATAACAAGGTCGATAATGGCCTCGGCGACGCCCACCTCGCGGGCCCCTTCGAGGACGTGAAGGTCCTCGATGACACCCAAGGCATCACCAGAGCGCATCAGCTCGGCCCGCACCGCCGCATAACCAACCACCACGTCGTCGATTGTTCCGACGAGCACCGAGTGGTCTGGGTCGGTTAACGCTTCGCGCAGACTTAGCTCAAACGGCGCCGACCGGGTTTCGCGTACTGCCCAGATAGGCCCGCCTCTGGCGTCGCGTTGCTCGTCGAGCCCTTGCTTGGCGATATCGACAATGGCATCTAAGTCGTCGACGAGCGCCTCGCGAGCCGCAACCTCTGGACCGTTGTTGACGGCAGTATCAGCCACGTGCGCTCGTCCTAGGTCTGGTCGCGGGCGTCGAGCTGATCGAGTTTTCCGAGAATCGTACGGCGGCCACGACCGGCGGTCTCGTGGGCCCGGATAAGGTCGCGTTCGGCGGCCGAGATGTTGGCGAGAGCGGGAATGATCTGAACCGCAGGAAGTCCGTCGTAGTCGTCGATGGCCAAATCGGAGTCGTCCGGTGGTGGAGTTGGGGAGGCGGGGTCTTGTTCGGTGGTCTTGTCGGGTTCGGCTGTTTCATCAGGGTCGACTGGGGCACCAGCAAACTTGCGGCCGGTGTTGGCAAAGCTGTCGATGCCTTCTTCGACCTTCTTGCGGCCTGTTTTTACGGCGAACTCGCCGATCATACGTGCGGCTGGAGCCTGGGCGCCGAGACGATCGCGTCCAAGTTGGGCTAGTTCTGGCATCTTCTCCCAGAACTCGATGGTTGCACCTAACGGCGCGAAAACGAAGATATCGAGGGCCTGATCGATGGGGTTTCGTTGAGTCGACACCAGACAAGCCTACCGACGGCACCAAGCGCAGCCTTGGCGAAGCGACCCGACTACACAGAGCGCAGCCTTAGCGAAGCGACCCGACTACACAGAGCGC
>JAADHX010000119.1 GCA_013151655.1 Actinomycetota bacterium | reverse complement strand
TGGTGGGTGGGCGAACCGATGCCGGTGACAGACGAGATTAGAACAGTGGCGGTCTAGGGGAGGTCGGTGACGGCCACTGCGGCGAGGCGCCATGCCACGAAGGCGCCGGTAGCTACCACGGCCCAGGCCGAGCCGATGAGGCTCTGGGCCACAAGCGTGTAGCTCGACTGCACGGCTATGAGGCCGCCGACGATTTGCACCGCGGTTCCAAATCCGATGTTCACCGGAGCTGCGGCTCGATGTCCGGCTTCCCAGTGTCGCTCTGACTGGCAAACCGACGACACAGAAATACCGATGACCCGGTTCATGGGCAGCTCGCCGCTGAGACTCAACACACCAATTGTTGTCATCATGAGGCCCACCGAGGCTATGACCATTCCCGTCAGCATAAGTCCCATTAGGACGCCCATCGGCACTCAACGGCGACGGGTTGAGCCAAAGTTCTAATCCAACATGTGCAGGTACAAAATCGGAACTTAACTACAGTTGGCGTTTGGTCGACTACTATTGTACTCACATTCCGACGCTGGCCGTGTTAAACGGCCGCACGATCGCACTCAGAGTGGTGATCGTCAGGTTTCGCAGCACCAAAGGCAGTCAGTTTTGCAACAAAACGAGGAACATCGACCATCGAGAACGGGCCTAGCCCACTTGGTTGCTCTCACGCTGGTGTTTGTCGCAACCGCGGCCCTAACCCAAGGCCAGCAGGCCGTGGCCGCTACCTCCACGACGTTTGTTTCTGGGTTTGAGGGTGGGATTCCGTCGATTGTTGGGACTCATGGTTCTGGGGCTACGTTTAGGTTGGAGTCAGACTCGGCGAGGGCTCATAGTGGAAACAACTTCTTAGAGATCGTTTCGACGAATCATGCTGCGGCGCGTCGGGCTGGGTCGGAGTTGACTCGGTTCATGACTGGGCTTGAGGCGTTTCCGGTTGTTCCTGGTGATGAGGTTGAGGCTTCGGTGTTCTTGCGGGCTGAGAATGTTGTTGATGATGCTCGCATGGTGATGGTGTTCTTTGCTGAGCCTGTGAACAACAATTGGAGTGCCGCCTACTTGAAGACGTTTACGGCGCGCCCGACTCTTCGTGGCGATACTGGTTGGCGCGAGGTTGAGGTCAGTCAGGTGGCGCCGGCGAACGCTGCCTATGTTCGTATTGAGTTCCGGTTGTATGACACTGGCACTTTGTTGATCGACGATTTTGCGTTGCGTATCGGTGAGCTCGTTCCGCCACCAACAACAACGACAACAACAAGTCCGCCAACGACTACAACGACGACTTCGACGACTACAACGTCGACGCCGCCAACGACGACGACCACGGTTCCGCCCACGACTACAACCACGACACCTCTCGACCCAGCCCAAATCGAACTTTACGTTCCTGGCGAGTTCGACGAGACAGCGCTCACCGCATCAAGGAGCGACGAGATTAGTGTCATCTGGAATGGTTTCACCGATAACCGGGGCCAAAATCTCTTCACGCTTTTCTGCGACACTTCCCAGTTTGCCGCTGATGACCCCATCATCGCTCCGGGTGTTCCCGGCGGTTCACATCTGCACGAATTCATCGGGCTTCCCGGCATCGACGCCTTCTCAACAACACAGTCGATGATCGACACACCCGGCACCAACTGCACGGTCGACGAGGACCGAAGTGCGTACTGGGCTCCGGCCGCATTCCAAGACGGTGTGCAGCTTCAGACTCAGTTCAACAAGTTCTACTACCGGGTCGGGAAGGTCGATCCGGCCACGATTGTTGACATGCCGATCGGTCTCAAGATCATTGCCGGCAACGGTGGTGCGACCGAACCTCAGGCTCGGAGCGTGGCCTATGCGTTCACCAGCTCATCTGAGGGCCAAAGAACCGAGCCCAAAACCCAGCAATCTGGAACGTCGTTGGATCTATTCGAAGTTGGGCCAGACGACAATGGCATCCGACTTAACATCAACTTCCCGCAGTGCTGGGATGGTGTGCATCTATGGCTTGCCGGTACTGCTCATATGGCCTACCCCGTCAACGTAGGCAGGCAGTATCGCGAATGCCCGCCGACCCATCCCGTACCGATCATCAACATCAACTACAACCTCGGATACCCGGACGCAACCGGTGGACCCGGGTTCGTATTGGCATCTGGCGAGTGGTACACGATGCACGCCGACTTCGTGAACGGCTGGGACCCCGAGACTCTGCGCAAACTGACCGACGCGTGCCCGCGGGCGGGTAGGTACTGCGACGTCCCAAGGACCCACGAGACGTGTCCTGCAGTTGAGAACATCCTGAATCACAACACGCCCTTTGTCGAGGAACAGCACTGCTTCATCATCGAGCGCGACAGCGACATCCTCAACTTCTTCTCCTAATTGGCGTTAGCCCAGGTGAAGGACTGAGTCTTGCGCGTTGGTGCGAGGTGTGGCAGAGCGTTGCACGACCGCACTACCCTCGACAACTGTCGAGGTGTTGGAGCACCCGCCATCGGCAACCGATTGGTACGAAAGCTGCACCTGCGGCACTGGGTGGCTGACGCCGTCGACGTCGATCCAGCGAGGCTCGGACCAGCGAACTTCGACTTCAGGCCCCTCGCACGGAGCGAAGATCTCCGACCACATAACGACCGATGTCAGTCGGTCGCCCCGGCTAATCAGATCCCGCACTACGGTTCGGTTGCCAGTCGAGAGGTCGGTCACGATGCCAGCCCAGCCTTCGATGCCACGCTCGATGGACAACCGGTAGGCGATGCCTGCCGACCAGGCGAAGTCGCGGCTGTTCACGTTGTTGACCGCGCTTGGAAGCGTAGCCACGGTGCCAGGCAACTCACCAGCCTGGCCAGATCCTGGGGAGTAGTAACCGCCCCAGTTGACCGCTGTCATCCCTGGGTGCCAAGAGATCCACTGAAGGCCGAGGTGGCCGGCGCCGTAGCTGGTGGTGCGATCGGCAAACGATGCCTGGAGCGCAAAGAACCGAAGGTCGTCGCTTTGCGGTGTGGCTGTAATTGTGAGATCGACCTCGACAGCGACAACATGACGAGGGCCTCCCAACCAACGGGCATGAAACGAAGATGCCTTGTTGCTAGACGTTGGGTAGCCGCTAACGCGAGTGCTTCGAAGCGAGCTAGGGCGCGGAGAAGAGCTGGAGCCGAAGAGCCTGTTCAATGTCTCACGGAGTCTTGTCAGCCAGTTCATCAAGGTCGCCTATCGAGTTAGAGCGCCCCACAACGATCGGTAGCTCGGGTACACCATCGCATCGGGAATGTAGCCATCGGCGACGAGCGCGTCGTGGAACTTGGGGAGGTTGCGGAACGGAACGCCACTGTCAACGTGATGAGCAAGGTGCCAGCCCGTGTTGAACGGCACGAACAAGATTCGGGGCAGCAGACTTTGCTGCACGTGGTGGCTGGCCCGGCGGCGGTCTGCTGATCGTTCAAGCCCGGCATGCTCGGCCACGGCTCGCAGCCGGTTGTATAGCCGCCAGATCGTCATATAAGGCAGCAACCAAAGGAACACCCATAACTCGGGTCGGCCGATGATGAGAAGCGGCGTGAGCACGATGATTTGACCAGCAAGGGTGCGCAACCCGTATTGGAGGGTCGCACGGCGGCGAAACGATCGAAAGAAGCTCTTGAAGTTCTTGGCCCCGCTGACGAACAAGATGTCGCGGCGAAGTTTTCGGCGCCAAGAGGCCGTCGGAATTGGGTAAAGGGCATACAACAAGAAGTCGGGTTCGTTGGGTCCGAACTCGTCGCGATGATGAGCAGCGTGGACCCGTCGGTAAGCATCAGAACCGGATCCGAACGCCAGCAGTCCGAATATCCACTGGCCCACTAGGTCGTTCAGCCTGCGATTGGTGAACAACAGACGGTGGGCGGCCTCGTGGTTGAGAATCGCATACCGAACAAAAACCGAACCCATGCCCACGAACGCCACAGTCCAGCCGAGCCAATGATTAATAGCAATCGCCAACCAGACGATGGCGGCTGGGGTGAGCAGCGTGTAGGCGCATGTGAAGGCGTTGCGGAGGTTCTGGATCTTGCGAAGTTCGGTCCTGAATACAGGACTTGGCCGCCCATCGGGACGGAGTCGGTAGCTTCCCTCGAACGGCGTTAACACCTCGTCTGGTGGCGTCATGCCCCCAGTCATACCCTCGGTGGCCAGCAGGAACGCAGTTTCGTCGGATGCCACCCAACCATCATATAGAAGGTCGCTTCACCGATAGGTAGTCAAGGCCTGTCCGAACAGGCCCAACAAGTAAGTCTGGACCGCTGTGTAACTCACCGGCCGTGTCCTGTGAGAAGATGTCTGTCAGGGGAATCTAGGAAATAGTCAACGGAGTCCGATGTGGTTAACAAGCTGGGGGTAGGTCCAGGTAACGGCAGTGTTGCGCCGTCGCGACTCGTTGCCTTAGCTGAGCTCGCAGCGCCCCTCGAGTATGCCGTTGCCCTGAGCACCCGACCTTTCCTCGGCCAGTTTCCCAAGGGCAAACGTACGGTTCTGGTCGTGCCAGGGTTCATGGCCAACGATGCCTCTACGTTCATATTGCGCCAAGAACTCAAACGCCTCGGTCATCATGTCAAGGGTTGGGGCCAAGGCGTCAACATTGGGCCGAACCAGCGCATCATCGACGGATTGCTCGATCGTCTCGACTCGATGGCTGCTAGCACTGGCCGCAAAGTCGATGTTGTCGGTTGGAGCCTCGGGGGAGTGTTCGCCCGGTATCTGGCCACCAAACGCACCGATCTCGTCAGCTCGGTGATCACGCTCGGCAGCCCGATTCGCCCGATCGGCAAACGAGATGGCGTCGCCGGACGAATCTTTGCGTCGCTCACATCCCGTCACGATGCCGACATGGGCGACTTCGACCCTGCGACTCGCCTGAAGGTTCCGCTCACGTGTGTGTGGACCCGCACCGATGGCGTTGTCGACTGGAAAGCTGCCGCTACGCGCCCTGGGCCACGGGTCGAGAACATCGAAGTCCCTGGCACCCACCTCGGTCTTGGTGTCAACCCGATGGCACTACACATCATCGCCGACCGGCTAGCGCTGCCAGATGGCGACTGGTTCCCCTACCGGCCGCATCCCGTAGCCATGTTGCCGCCGATGCGCTGGTTCGCCGATGCTGATTCGGCCGCCGATGGCATCTGGGACGACCTCGACGAAGACGATCCAGACGGCTACATCTCGCCGCTACTGGAGTTTCCACGGTCGGCCACAGGCTAAGAAACTCAGACAGCACACGTTCGGGCCACGGCTTCGCCTCTGGTTCTCCGCTCTTGATTTGTTGCGCTCATCGGGCCGCTTGGGCTGCTCGGACTAGTGGGGCCTCGCCTACAGGCTCGACCTCTCGTAGTCTGGGGTGATGATGCGACCAGACGCTGGCGCCTTCGTTGAAGGACCACGACTACTCGAATCCGGAGCACCCGACGGGGCGCTGTCGGGACTGACCTTCACAGCCAAGGAACTCTTCGATGTGAAGGGGCTGCCAACAGGCTGCGGTAACCCCCAGCTTCGCGGTTCGGTCGCGCCGGCCGGCCAAAACGCGGTCGCGGTTCAGTCGCTGTTGGACGCCGGCGCAGACCTCATCGGAACAACGGTCACCGTCGAGTTTGCCTGGTCTTTGTCTGGCATTAACCCCCATCACGGCACCCCGGACAATCCCGCCGATCCTCACGGGCTTCCCGGCGGATCTTCCGCGGGAGCTGCCGCGGCGACAGCTGCGGGCATCTGCGACCTCGCCCTTGGCACCGACACTGCGGGTTCGGTCAGAGTGCCGGCGGCCTATTGCGGTTTGCTCGGCATACGCCCAACCCATGGGCGCACAAGCCTCGGTGGCGTCGCGCCTCTTGCACCAAGTTTCGATACAACTGGCTGGTTCGCTAGAGACACCTCGGTGTTCGAGGCAGCCGGAAAGGTGCTGCTCGACGATTGGGCCGAACCCTCGGCGCCCGCTGGGATCACGTTGCTGCCTGACGCTTTTGCGTTGGCATCGGTCGAGGTTCGCAACGGCATCGAACCGTTAGTGGCTGCCGCCATCGATCGAGTCGGAGGCGCTGTCATCGAGGTTGCTGCTGGCCCCGCCGGAGTGTTCGAACAGTGGGCGTCGGCCTTTTCGGCTCGAGGCCTCAGGGAAGGCTGGGAGTCGAATCGGGCGTTCTTCGAAGAGTTCGGATCCGCAGGCGTCGGCGAAGAAATCAGACCCCGATTCGACATGGGTCCCAACATCACCGACGATCAGGTCGAGGCCGCCGATGAGGTCATCGCCGCCGCCAAACAGCGGCTGAAGATCCTGACCGAAGACGGACAGGCGATCGTGTTGTTGCCAGCCGCACCCCAACTGGCACCACGACGTTTCGACGAGGTTGCCCAGGCTGGCCTTCAACGCGTGCCGCTTCTTCAGACAACCGCGCTGGCGACGTTGACCGGCGCTCCGGCAGTGACGGTTCCGATACGCACGTTTACCGGAACCCAAGTCGGGCTGTCGCTGCTTGGCGCCCCCGGAACCGACGAAATGCTCATCGCGTTCGCGGCCCGACTGGTCGAACTCCTCAGCTTGTGAACGGCGGCGATACCTCAGCATCGCGTGGCGACGAACCGATACACGTTCCCGCCGACGAGCGCGCCGCTGGGCTCGGCTCCGGACGCACTGAGCGTCGTCGTCGGGCATCGCTTGTGCCGCTCATCTTCTTGGTTGTCGGGTCGCTCGTAGTTGGTGTGTTCGCCTACTTTCGAGGCCAAGACGAACTGTCGTCCACGATCACCCAGACCCTCGGGGCCATGGACGGGAGAACCCAGGTCGATTCGGTCGTATCGATAACGAACAAAGGCGCTGCGCAGGCCACCATACTGAGCGTCGGTGCCAATGCTGGCGGTGCCATTCTCTCTGAGGAAGTTGTGATGGCGCTGGCTGGCACCAGCACCACCTACGGAGCCCTTGACGAACTCGTGATTCCAGTCGGCCAAACTGTAGTAATCAACTATGAGTTTGTGTTCGAATGCACCACCAGCGACGAGTTCTTCATAGACGTCGTCGTGCGTGTACAGGTTAGGCAGAAGGGCCTGTTTCGTGTGTTCGCCGAGCCAGACGGCAACACCAACGGGCCGAGATATATGTGCGTCGAAGGCGTAGCGGTCGACGCGGCACCCGGCCCGTAACCAACTTGGCTGCTAGTCGAGGCGTTTTATCAGGCTGCTGGTATCCCATCGACTGCCGCCCATGGCCTGCACCTCGGCGTAGTAGCTGTCGACAAGTTCGGTAACGGGCACCTTGGTGCCGTTGCGTTTGGCCTCGTCGATGCAGTAACCGAGGTCCTTGCGCATCCAATCGACGGCAAACCCATGATCGAAGTGATCTGCCAACATTGTTTCGTGGCGGTTGTCCATCTGCCATGAACCGGCAGCGCCGGCCGAAATTGTGGCGAACACCTTTTCGAGGTCAAGACCTGCGTTCTGGCCGAACTTCACGCCCTCAGCCAGCGCCTGAACCAAGCCAGCGATACAAATCTGGTTAATCATCTTGGTCGTCTGCCCCGAACCGACTGGACCAATGAGGTTGCAGCACTTCGAGTAAGCATCGATAACGGGCGAAACGGAATCGAACGTCGCCTGACTGCCTCCGCACATGACAGTTAGCGTGCCATTGTCGGCTCCGGCCTGACCTCCGCTGATAGGCGCATCAATGAAACCAATTCCGGCCTCGGCGCATGCGGCTCCAAGCTCGCGAGCCAGCTCCGCCGATGTCGTTGTGTGATCGACGAGAACCGATCCTCTAGCCATACCAGCAAGCGCTCCGGCGTCGCCGTACACAACTGACCGCACGTCATCGTCGTTGCCGACACACAGGAACACCACATCCGCGCCTTGGGCGGCTTCGCGAGCTGTCGCCGCGACCGATCCGGCCTCATATTCGGATATCCATGCGTCGGCCTTGGCTGCGGTGCGGTTCCAGACCGTCACATCGTGCGAGGCATCTAATAGGTGGCCGGCCATGGGATAACCCATCACGCCCAGACCGAGAAATGCAGTGATCATCGAAGTCCTTTCATAGATCTGTCTACAGGTTTGCCGTCAGCCGACGCCAAGCTCGGCGATCCGATCGAGGACCCGTTCGCGCTCGTCGGCAATGGTGGTCGCGTCGCCGTGCCCGGTATGCACGACCGTCGAGTCAGGCAAGATCAAAAGCTCGTCGCGGATCGAGGCCAGAATCGTTGGCTCGTCGCTATAACTGCGCCCCGTCGCGCCAGGCCCGCCACAAAACAACGTGTCGCCACTAATCACCAGGCTCGACGCCGCATCGTAGAAACAGCAACACCCAGGCGAATGACCAGGTGTGTGAAGAACCCCGAGTTCGTGACCGCCAGCCTTGAGAATCGAACCGGGAACCACAGCCCCATCGGTTGTGGCGTCTGGATACACAACATCCCACAACATGGCATCGTCGGTATTGAGCAGGATCGGAGCATCGACAGCATCGCGCAACGCAACCGCAGCATTGATGTGATCATTATGACCGTGGGTGAGCACAATGGCAGTCACCCGACGGCCATTCACAGCATCGACAATCGGCCCATGATCGTGGGCCGCGTCGAACACCGCCACCTCTTTGTCATCGCCTACAAGCCAAATGTTGTTGGTGACCTCCCACTCGCCACCATCAAGAGCGAAGATTCCATCAGTAGTTACTAGTTCAATCATTGCGTTCCCGGGCCACGCAGGCCCTTTGCGTTTCGTTTTGTAGGGCTTTCATTAGAACTCGACGACTGAACGGAGGACTTCGCCTCGCTCCATCTTGTGGAACGCCTCTTCAACGTCACCGAGACCAATCCGTTCGCTCACGAAAGCATCCAGATCGAGCCGACCCTGCAGATAGAGGTCGATGAGCATTGGGAAGTCGCGGCTCGGC
>JAADHX010000359.1 GCA_013151655.1 Actinomycetota bacterium | reverse complement strand
TTCGCGTAATGATTCATAACGTGGCAACGCCTCGCCAACGTCGTCGCCCATGGCCGCCAATCGGTTCTCGGCCGAGATGACCGCCATGTCGACTTCGGCAAGCCTCGATCGCAGCGCAACGTCGTCGGCCTGTAAGGCAACCCGCTCGGTTGCCGACACCGCTAGACGCTGCCGGCGTTCGCGTAACTCGCGTCCGGCCAAGTGCAAACGCAACGCATTGAGTTCGGCGACAACATCGCCATGGCGGCGCGCCGCGTCGGCCTGCTTTTCCAATGGACGGAGCTGACGTCGTACCTCGCGTTGAAGATCTTGTAGCCGCAGGAGGTTCGCTTCGGTGGAGTCGAGTCGCCGCTGGGCCCGCTCCTTGCGACGCCGAAACTTGAGAATTCCTGCCGCTTCTTCGATAATGAGCCTTCGCTCCTCAGGGCGGGCGTTGAGCACCTGGTCGATTTGGCCTTGGGCGATGATGATGTGTTGCTGGCGACCAACTCCGGCATCGGACAGAAGCTCCTGGACATCGAGCAACCGGCACGTAACGCCATTAAGTGAGTATTCGCTGTCGCCAGATCGGTACAGGACACGCGAAATCGTGACCTCGTTGAACTCGACGTTGAGGACGCCAGAAGAATTGTCGAGAACGATCGAAACCTCAGCCCGACCGAGCGCTGATCGCTTAGACGTGCCGGCGAACACAACGTCGTCCATCTTCTGGCTTCTGACGGTGCGCGGCCCTTGAGCCCCCAACACCCATGCAATGGCGTCGACCACGTTCGATTTGCCCGAGCCGTTAGGTCCGACAACGACGGTGATACCCGGCTCAAAGTCGAGCACCGTCGTGTCGGCGAAACTTTTGAACCCTTTGATGACTAGAGACTTGAGGAACACGATTCTGGACGGAGGGTTCTTTAGACCTGGTAGTCGCAGAAGAAGTGATTCTGCCCGCTGGTGCGGATCTTTTTGACCTGGCCGCGGCCGTTGCGCGAGCGCTCGCCGGCGCGGCCGTAGACCTCGAGGTAGTCGGTGTATCCGCCTGGTTTTCCAAAGACATCGGTGAACGGACTGGCTGGCAGCGACGTGCCGCCTTGTTTGATGGCGTTGTGCATCATCTCGACGATGGCCCTGTAGAGGCGCCGAATCTCTTGAATGGTGGCACTGGAAGCCTTGCGGTCGTACCGAAGCAACGCCGCGTGCAGAATCTCGTCGGCGTACACCGGGCCCAAACCAACAACAAAGGAATCGTCCATAAGTAAAGTGCGCAAACGTTGGTTCCCGCGGGCACGCAGAAGCTGACCAAACGTAGTCCACGGGATGGGCTCAGAGACCGGATCGAAGCCGTCGGCCTTTGGCACTTGCTCGTCGAGGCTGTCGGTGGGAAGGACCCGGCACCGGGTTTCGCCATCTTCTGGGATCAGCAGTCGTAGCTGGCCACCTTGGGTAAACCCGATCACGATCGCGGTGGCACTGTCGACGGTGTCTTTGTTTGCATGCCGTCGCAACGTCGCCGTGCCGCTCAACTCGAGAACGAGCGTGTCATCTTCGGACAGATCGAAGAACAAGCTAAGACCCTGGCGACGAACGCCCATGATCTTGCGCCCAACGAGCGCCTTTGCGAACGCGGGACGAGAGGCAAACCCCTCGACGAGCGAAGCGGGACCAGCAACGTCGACAACTTTGATCTTTCGACCAGAGATGTCCTTGTCGAGGTCGCGGCGGACCAGTTCGGCCTCAGGTAGTTCGAGCATCGGAATTTCCAGACTTCATAGATGTTGAGTTGGCGTCGAGTTCTTGCAACGCAGCCCAGGCTGACGCCGCGGCTGCTTGTTCTGCTTGCTTCTTAGTGCGTCCGCCGCCATCGCCGAATGGGCGATCGCCAAGATACACCTGGGCCACGAACCAGCGTTCGTGGTCTGGCCCGTCCCCCGACACCGTATAGGCCGGTGGGCCATCAAAATGGTGAGCGGCGAGTTCTTGTAGCTGAGTTTTGTGATCTTGGCCGCCGGGGCCAAGCGCCGCGGTCTCGATTCGATCGCTTAAAGACTGGAGCACAAACCTTCGAGCCGGTTCCCAGCCCCCATCGAGGTAGATCGCCCCAATGATGGCTTCGAAGGCGTCGGCCAGGATCGACGTCTTGGAGCGACCGCCGCTGCGTTCCTCACCTTTGCCGAGCAACAAAGCGTCGCCTAGCGAAAGTTCGGCGCCTACCTCGGCCAATACATAGGTGTTGACGACCGATGCCCTCAGCTTGGCCAATGACCCCTCGCTCAGGTCAGGAAAACGTCGATACGTCTCGTCGGTTACGACCAGACCAAGAACGCTGTCGCCGAGGAATTCAAGGCGTTCGTTCGAAGGCAGACCGCCATTCTCAGAACACCAAGATCGATGAGACATGGCGCGTGTCAACAAGTCGAGATCGCCGAATTCGTGACCGAGCCGCGACGCTAGGGCTTCGAGTAACTCGTTCAGCTCTGTTGCTCAAGTTTGGCCGCAACGTAATCGACAGCGTCGCGCACGGTCTTCAGCTCCTCGAGGTCTTCGTCGTCGATTCGAAAACCAACACTACGCTCGCTCATCTCCTCTTCGAGGCCTTCGACCAGTTCGATGAGGGCGAGGGAATCGGCCTCGAGGTCGTCGGCAAACGACGACGATTCGCTGATCTGAGAACCTTCCATCTCGAGAATGTCGGCTAGTTGGTCGCGGACAATTTCGAAGATTTCCTGGCGGCTGATGGGGCTCTGCTCTACGTGCGTCTCGGCTGGCACTCTGGGCTCCTAGCGATGGATCGGACGGCGAAAGTCTAGACCCTCCGCGGGCAACCAATACGCCCTCTGTGTCAGGTGTCGTGGTTAGCGAGAGAAACTGCAGTGGTCATGGCCTCTACAATCGCGCTGTCTGCCAGCTCGCTGGCCGCAGAAATGGCGTTAACCACCGCCGTAGCCGACGATGATCCATGCGAAATGATGCTCACACCCTTAACGCCGAGCAGCATCGATCCACCGATGCTGTCGGGGTTGAGTTCGCCGGCCAGTGGCACTAGGTGCCCGATCGCTGCGGCACCCTCAGCGCCGGCGGCTTCTGTGCCGAGCGCGGCAAACACCGCCGAGACCATGGCCTTGAGGCCACCCTCGAGGGTTTTCAGAACAACATTGCCGGTGAACCCATCGGTGACGATTACGTCGACATCGTCGGTCATGACATCGCGCCCCTCGACGTTGCCGATGAAGTTGATTCCGTCGAGTTCGCTTAACAGCGGAAAGGTCTCTTTTACGAGCTTGTTGCCCTTTGAGGGCTCCTCTCCGATCGAGAGCAGGCCAACTCTCGGGCGGGCGATGCCATATCGGGTTGCGGTGTACACCGAACCCATGAGCGCAAACTGAACAAGCCACTCGGCTTGACACTCGGCAATGGCGCCAGAATCTAGCAAAACGGTCGGAGTCGACCCCGGAACTGGGATTGTGGTAGCCACAGCCGGACGGGCGACACCTTTGATGCGACCCATTCGAAGCAGCGATGCGGCCACCATTGCGCCTGTATTGCCAGCGCTGACGAACGCATCGGCCTTACCGTCACGGACTAGTTCGGCCCCGCGCACTATTGAAGAATCCTTCATGGTGCGAACGCTTCTGGCCGGGTCGGCGTCCATCGCTATCACCTCAGAAGCAGCCACGACTTCGAGATCAACGTTCTGGAGCTGCTCTGGTTGGCCAACAAGCACAACCTCAACGTCGAGAGCGGTTACTGCTTGAATCGCGCCGGCAACTACTTCGTCGGGGGCGTTGTCGCCACCCATCGCGTCGAGAGCGATCCGGCGCGTCATAGGAAGGTCAGTCGACCTCTACGGCTTGGCGGTCTTTGTACCAACCGCACTCTGGGCACACGATATGCGGCACCTTGGTCGCGCTGCAACGCGGACACACGCTTCGGGGTGGCGCATTGAGTTTCCAGGCTGAAGCGCGGCGACTGCGCGTCTTCATCTTCGAAGTTTTTTTCTTGGGGACAGCCATCGTGGATCCTGTACGTCGATCGAGATCGATCGGTAAAAGCGCCGCTGAAGATCGTTGACGCCATCGAGAGTGCGAACGAGAGAGGGCCCCTCGACACGAAGCGAGAATGGTAGCGCCTTACTTGCCCGGTTAGCTACCCTGTGCCAATTCTCTGGGTCAATTCTCTGCGTCTTGGGGTCCGGTGGGTTCGAACGAAATGGCGTCGAGTGCGGCCCATCTCGGATCGCCACCGCCGCGAATCGTCGTTTCATCGGGAGCAGCCGAATCGTCGAGTTCGGGCTCGGTTAGCTGTGTAGGCACCCGTTCGCATACGCCAACTCCACCGAAAGGGCACCTTGCAAGCAGCGGAAGTTCGAGCGCCAAGGCCTCGCGCACCATAGGTTCGAGGTCGATGTGATCACGGTCAAGCTTGTAAGAGTCGTCGTCGACGGGGTTCTGTTTGAAGAGCTCGGCGACTTCGGCGTCGAGGGTTCCGCCCACCTGGTCGAGGCACAAGTTGCATGGACCTTGCCACCTTCCATCAATCATGCCCGCCACTGAGACACCGTCGGCCACCGATTCGATGACAACCCTAACCGTCACCTTGTGCCGGCCATCGAGTTCGATGCCAGCAACAATCAGGGAATCGATCGTCCCATCAATGGTGACGTCGCGGCGCTGATGCGACCGGCGCCTGAGATCGTGGAGGGGTACAACGAATTCCGAGCGCTGAGCGCTAGCCATCATTCAGCCGAAGTCGTCTTGGTCGAAGATGAGAGTGCCGATCGCTAGATCCTCTGAAGTTAGGTCGATTACATCATCGCGTTCGGCTCTGGGAAGCTCACTGAGGCGCTCGCGGCCGTTCTTGACAGCCTCAGAAATCTTGGTGAGGGTTATGTCGAACTGCGCTAGCCGCTGCTCGCACCAGTCCTCTGTTTCGCGGCGCTTGTGCCTGCCATCGGCCTCGGCCTCGGTAACGATGGCCTTCGCCCGCGTCTCGGCCTGACGGACAACGGCGGTTCGTTGCACCATCTGCTCGACTTGACGGCTGGCCTCATTAACGATCTCAGCGGCATCGGTCCGGGCCTGGTCGAGGTATTCGTCTCGTTCCTTTAGTAGCCAGCGAGCTGCACGCACCTCGTCGGGCAGTTCGGCTAGCGCCGCCTCGAGTTGGCCCATGAGTTCGTCTCGATTGACCACCACCGAAGCCGACAGCGGCATCGGCCGAGCAATGCCGAGGGCGTCAATCACTGATGTGATTCGAGCTTCCGCGCCCACGGTGGAAGTTACATCTGTCATTTGAGACGCTCCCTCATTGCTTTGGCCACGGGGTCGGGAACAAGATCGGTGACATCGCCGCCCAGACGCGTGATCTCACGGATGTACTTTGATGCTATGTAGGAGTCTTCGGAGGTGGAGGGAATGAACACCGACACGATGCCAGAAACATGACGGTTCATTTGTGCCATCTGGAGCTCATTTTCGAAATCCGTAACCCCACGTAGTCCCTTCACGATCATGTCGGCTCCAGCCTTTGCAGCCGCTTCGACCACGAGGCCGTCCATACTGACGGCCTCGACGTTGGCGAGGTGAGCGGTCGATTCGCGAATGAGCTCAACCCTCGTGGTCTGATCAAAGAAGGGCTCGGCCTTAGATGGGTTTCGCATAGCGGCAACCACTACGGTGGCGAACAGTTCGGCGGCAACGCTAATGATCTCAAGGTGACCGTTATGAAGCGGATCGAACGTTCCTGGGTAGAAAACGCGAGTCATGTCCGTTGAAGTTACTCGGCCAATCGCTCCAGCACGGCAATGGTGGCTCTGCCATACCTCGATGACTTCAGTTCGGCCCAATTCGGCGGCACGTCGACAGCCTTCTCACTCTCGACTACGGCCACCGGCGCGGGCACAGATTGCAGCAGCTCGACCCAGCCATCGAACTGATAGGGCGGATCGAGAAATGCCACATCGAACGACTCGTGGGTGGTTCGAACGAACGAAAACGCGTCGCTTCTGACAACTCTTGATTCGAAGTCGACGTCATCGCTGTTGAGGACTAGGAGGTTTTTGTTCACCGCGGCCACGCACTTAGCGTCGACATCGACAAATGTCGCGGCCCGGGCTCCACGAGAGAGCGCTTCGATCCCGAGCGCGCCCGAACCGGCGTACAGGTCGAGGACACTGACGCCTACGACCAGCCCGAGGGAGTTAAGTCTGTTGAACATCGCTTCGCGGGCTCGGTCCGAGGTTGGACGCACATCAGTGCCTCGAGGAACCTCGATATGGCGGCCCCCGGCCGATCCGGCAATTACTCGCATTGAGCGAACCTAACGCTCGCAAGCCATGCTGGGACCATGACCCAGCCGATTCCGACAATTATTATCTGCGTCGACTGCGGCGGCCGCTGCCACTTGCTTAGTTATCTCGACCCCGATGGCATGCGGCCTGGCGATGTGGTTGCGTTTCGCTGCGAAGACTGCCTCGATCGCTGGGACATCGAACTCACCGAAGAAGACATCGCCGAGCCTGGTCCGCACCAGTAGAGCTGGGCAAATAAAAGTTTGTGTTGCGGTGTGGTCTACATCGGGCACAATGTTGCGGTGTCAGAACATGTTCCCATGGAGCCGCAACGATTCGGGCTCAAGAAGTGGCTCCGTACAGTCCAGACCCTCAGCGGCGGCATGGTGATTGGTCTCGGCGTCCTCAACATCGCCGGCGGTGCGAACCCAATCATCGGCGCGTTCTTCATTTTCTTCGGGTTGTTCGCGCTTGGCCAGGTCGCATTTGCGGGCGTTGTTGCCTTCGAGGAAGGTCTGCAAGTTCGTTACAACATCCCTAAAGCGAAATTCTTCGCCTGGGAAGACATCGAGTTTGCGCCCGCTAGCGGTGTCCTTATGCTCAGGCTCACATCTGGTCAGATGGTTCGGATACCTCCGTATCTGGGCAACTCCGCCGAGTTGCGTTCGATGATCAACGACACCGTCGGCCCGCCGCCCCCCGCCCCGAAACGCGAGAGTCGGAAGAGCCGAAAAAACCGGAGAAAGAACAACGATTAGCCTCCTCGCATGAGGCCAGCGGCGCCCTAAGTTAGATCAGCGCCACACGTTGGCCGCTTGGAGGTGTCGGCTGCGTGCGGTGTTCTCGATGCCTTGACGGTCTGTTCCTGGGATCTGGTTGCGGGTCGTTATGTTCAAGATCGTCGCTTCGGAGAGGTGGACGCGCGTCCGCGGTTGCGCCGTCTAAGTGACAATCGGGTTGGGAGTGGCCGGTTCTGTGACTGAGGGTGGCGGAATTGCTTTGAATTTGGCCGTCCCACCCCCTATGTAGAGCCGTGCCTACAGCACGACCTGTGCAATCGACTTCCCCTGTTGATCAAGAGAGAACTTGTCCTCGGGAGTTGTCACATCAGTTTGTCAGTCACCGAGTCGGTGTTGTTTTCTGATGGGCCGGTCTGGGTTGCTGACGCTTCACCGTCGGCTGCACATTGGATCGCTGATCGTCTTGACGTCTGTGCGGCTACGGCGCGCGAGTGGATTCGGGTTGGTCGCGCTCTTAGCGGTCTTGACGCAACCGCCGTCGCGTTTGAGCGTGGACATTTGACGTTCGCGAAGGTGCGGGCTATCACCCGCATCGCGACAGCCGACAATGAGGCTGAGTTGTTGAAGATCGCCCAAACCACCCCAGCGTCGTCGATTGCCAAGGCGCTGGCCGCCTGATCGATCCGAAACGAACCATCCGACATCATTGAGGCTCGCCAGTATGCGTCGCGAAGTGTTCGCTGGTGTAACGAACCCGACGGCACCGTCACCGCGACGATGCGGTTCACGCCACTAGTGGCCGACACCAGGTCTTGACCCCTCACGCGTCACTGAACTCAAGCTAAGGAGCCACGCGAACAGACAGGGGCGTCAGCGACGCACGGATCGGGGACGGGACCAGACCGGCCTCATGAGCGCAGCGAATCAAGATGGCGTAAGCGAAAGGAGCCAAAGTGCGCGAAAGTGTTGTGGTGAATAGCGGCACTGCGTTGAAGGACTTGATCGCGGGCCAACGAGATAGCCTGGTGCTTATTGGTGGCGGTGGAACCGGAAAGTCGAGCATCGTTCAACGGGCGATCGACAGTGCGGCCGCGGCCGACCTGGGCACGCTGGTCCTAAAAGGGCAACGGCTCAATCACAGCGAGCCATACGCTGCCCTCGAGGACGTAGTACCGCTCGACTTGCTCGAACGACTGCTCGACTCCCCGAGCCGGTTCGACAAACTGGCAGCCAGACACGCCCTTGTCGAGGGCCTCAACCCTGGGTTGCTAATCGTTGAGGCCGCCCAATGGATCGATTCGGCAACGATTACGCTGTTGGCGACCATTGCGGCAGGCGTCACTCCCGACGGCTTCAGAATGATGATCGCCCATCGTCCACGCACCGCGGATCAACACTTGGCCGCCCTCGACGAGGCATTGGCGGTTAGGAATCGACCGCTCGTGGTCAGCCGGCTCGACGAACAAGATGCCGCTACGGAGTTCACCAACTCTGCCATCGGCATCTTCGACGAGCAGGTCGTCGATCGACTAGTAGTCCAAGTCGGTGGTCAACCCGCTCTGATCGCGTCGGTAATCGCGTCGGCGGCCCAGGACCCCAGCGCCTTCGCGGCGTGGCTAGAGGGTGCACCATGCCCAGTACTTCTGCTCGAATCGATTCGATCGCGGGTGGGTCACCTATCGCCCGAAGCCAGAGAACTAGTGCTCACCCTCTCCTTTGGGGCGTCTCCGACAAGTGCAGAGTTGGGCGAACTCCTTCAGTTCGACGACCCTGAAACGATCGCCACCGCAGCTACCGAGCTCGAGGATGAAGGTCTCCTCATGGACGATGGCAACGACGTGATTCCGCTCATCGCCGACGTGGCAACGCTGCTGCAACCACCCATCGAGCGCCGCAGACATCAC
>JAADHX010000157.1:16653-20686 GCA_013151655.1 Actinomycetota bacterium | reverse complement strand
AGCGTGGTCGAAGCTTGGCTCTACGGTCACCATCGTGGAGGCCACAAGCGGACTGTTGCCAGCGATGGATCCGAGACTGGGGCGAACAGTGCGTCGTCGACTCAAGGACCTCGGCGTCGAAGTGCTCACCGAGTCTCTGGCAATACGCATGGATGCCGGACACCTCGTGGTCGCAAGCGCAACAGACCGCTCAACCGAGCGCACTCTCGAGTGCGACGTCGTCGTTGTGGCAGTCGGTCGCAATCCAAATGTCAGCGATCTCGGGGTAGAGCGGTACGGGCCCAAGGTCAGCGACTCTGGCCATATTGTCGTCGACCCACAGCGCCGAGCCGCCCCGCACATCTATGCCATCGGCGACGTGACCGACGGGCCCGCTCTAGCGCACAAGGCAACGGCGGAAGCCGAAGTTGCTGCCGACGCCGTTGCCGGGCTGCCTGCGGCTTTTGACCCCGCGGCCATTCCCGAGGTTGTGTTCTGTGACCCCGAGGTTGTCAGCGTCGGGTATTCGCCAGGCACAGCCAAGGATGCAGATATCGCAACGAACACGTTCCGATTCCCGTTCATCGCAGGTTCTCGATCGCGCACTATCGGTGATACGGCTGGTTTCGTGCAGTTGGTTGCCGACGAATCTGGGACAATCATCGGAGCGCAGGCCGCCGGCCACGGTGTCTCAGAGCTTTCGGGCGAGCTCGCCCTAGCGATCGAGATGGGTGCCACCGCATTCGACCTCGCCGAGACAATCCATGCCCATCCGACCATGTCAGAAGCAATAGCCGAGGCCGCCCTTGGGCTCGACGGGCGACCACTCCACGTTACGAACTAGCCCCAACGCCGACGAACTATGGCCGCTAACCAGTGACACACTGCGATCAATGAATACGACCAACACGACGTCGCGTCTCGTCGCAGTATCGATTGCGGCTGCTGTCGCGCTTTCCGCTTGCTCAACAGACGGGAGCGATCTGACCGCGCCAGGAACAAACGGTGCTACACCAGTACCGATCGTGATCCCCACCGAACCCGAACCTCTGTTGTCCGAGGACACCCTCACCTTCACTCTGGTGAGCCCTGAGTTCGAGGCTTCAGGCAGCATTCCAGCGGTATTTAGCCGCCGCGACGGCGACAATGTGTCGCCGCCGCTGCAATGGGGCGGCGTACCAGAGGGCACCACCGACTTGGCCCTTGTGATGACCGATCCGTCGGCGAACGGCTTTGTGCATTGGGTCATCTGGGGTCTCGATCCAGTTTCAATCGGACTGGACATTGGTCAGGTGCCACCGGAGGCACGACAGGCGCTCAACGGCTTCGGCGACGCCGCGTATGGCGGGCCATCGCCGCCGCCTGGCGCAGACCCTCACGTGTACCTATGGCGGTTGTTCGCTCTGGACCAACCCACTCTCGACCTCGAGAACGGCATGAACGGTCAAGACGCCATCGCCGAGATCGAGTCGCGAGCCATTGCGATCACCGAGCTAATCGCGTTCTACGGTTAGCGCTAAGAGGTCGAGCCCCTGAATGAAAGCCGTCGTGTTCGGCCGAAGCAATCGGTCTCGCACCGAAGCCGGTTACGATCCGAACTCGATGAACCAGAGACTGGTAGTTGTCGAACACGAGTCGGCCAAACATCACGATGCTGGCCCTGTGCATCCAGAGTGCCCCGAGCGCATGGACGTTATCGGCGCGGTCTGGGACACCGAAGAGATTGTGCCTTTCGTCTCGCGTCTGAACGCGACAGCAGTTACCACGGCCGACCTCTTGAGGGTTCATCGGCCCGAGCAGATCAAAACGATTCAGGCGCTGTCGTCTTCTGGCGGTGGTTACATCGATGGCGACACTCATGTGTCTTCGTCCTCTTGGGATGCAGCCATTTACGGAGCAGGCTCAGGGCTGACGGCCGTGTCAGCCATCGACCGCGGAGACGCCGATGTCGGATTCGTTGGCGTCCGACCGCCAGGTCACCACGCGACAGGCCATGAGTCGATGGGGTTCTGCTTGCTCAACAACATCGCCGTTACGGCCGCGGCTTTGGCCGATGACGGTCATCGCGTCGCAATCATCGACTGGGATGTCCACCATGGCAACGGAACCCAGGACATCTTTTGGGACGATCCCCGAGTTTTGTTCGTCTCGTTACATCAACGGGGCATCTATCCGGGCACAGGCCACCACTTCGAACGCGGCGGGCCACAATCGGCCGTCGGCACTTTGAACGTGCCTCTGCCAGCGGGCGCCACCGGCGACGCATTCACCGCAGCCTTTAGCGGGCTCGTCCGCCGGGCAATCGAACGATTCGACCCTGAATGGATACTCGTATCAGCCGGTTACGACGGCCACCGACAGGACCCGCTGGCATCGCTGGCGCTAACAGCGGGAGACTATGCCGACTTGACCGACTACGTCGTCGAGTTTGCGTCACGAACAAAACTAATCATGTTCCTCGAAGGCGGGTACAACTTACGCGCCCTTCACGAATCGGTCAGCGCTACCGCGAGGCGGTTGATCGGACTGCCGTACCGCGGCGAATCTCCAAGCAGCGGCGGCCCAGGGCGTAGCGATGTCGTCAAAATTGCGGCCGAATGGGAACGAGCGATCGGCTAGCTCCCCCGGACTAGCCACAGATCTACGACCCAAGTTCACTGCGCATGGCAACAAGTGCGGTACTGACGCCCAGTCGATGCCATGATGCACACGTGGAAACTCATCAACTTTCAAGCGTAGGTGGTTTCGCCCTTATTGATCTTGGGGCTTCGGCCGCTGCGGTTGGCCCGGCGCGGCTCGGCACCAAGCTGCTTCCTAGCAATGCCACCCCATATGTTCGCGACATCACCTACGGGTTCGGGTTAATCGGTGCTCAGCTCGGCGGCATGACGCTCGGCCTCAAGGTCGACCCAGCCGACCGAGCGGCCGCTATTGAGGCCGTTGCAGCTGAGCTGTCAGCCGATCTGGGCTCCGGCAGGTTCCGTCTAGACGCCGGTTTGCGCATGCCCGCCAGCGCCCTGGCACCCTTTGCCACAGCAGACCCTCGACCAGCCTCCCGGTTGGAGGCCCACGGCAACGTCGATCTTATGGCTCACCTCGACGCCCTCGGAATCCTAGCTAGCGCCGAGAATCTGCTCGACTCGCTCGAGGGCAAGTCGGTAAGCATCGAAGGCCTTGGCCCCACGGTTGCTGCAACCGTGGCAATGTTCGCGGCTGCTGGTGCCACTTTCGTTCGCTGTGGCGTTAAGAAAACATGCGTCGAAGGCGACCTCGACCCCCAAGACCTCGCCGCAGCAGTTATCTCCGGCGAGGAGGCACTCGGTTCGCTCGGACATACGGCTAAACCATGGTCGCTCTGGAAGCCCGATGTCGATCTTGTCATCGCCGGGTCGGCGGTTGGCGTAGTAAGCGACGCCGCCGCCACGTTGTTAGGCGACACGCCGATCGTGGGTTACGGCACAGCACCGATCGCCACCAAAGCGCTGGCCTCTTCGATGAAGGCAGGCGGTTCGATTGTGCCTTCGTTCCTCAGCACGCTTGGCCGTCGGGTCGCCGATTCGGCCGACACCGATGCCACCGCCGAACAGCTGATAACGACAACAGGCGCGAAACTCTCAGACGCCTTAGATGTTGCCTTTGCTCACGATCGCGGACCGTTCTTGGGTGCTTGCATCGCCGCCGAAGAGTTCATCGGCACCTGGAACGATCCACCGTTCGGCCGACCATTGGCCTAGTCGTCGAACCGCGCGTCGGCCCGGCGGGTGTACAACAAGAACCACCATCCGCCGAGGCCCACAACAAGCGCGGCAAACACCGCCGAAGCAAAGGCCCACCCTCGCGAAACCCTTCCCGTTCCGGTAATCGAACTGGTGACCGGCTCTTCATTTGTGTCGGTTACGCCTGGCCCCGTCGACGTGGTTGGGTTGGGTTGGGTGGTGGTTGTCGCCTGGGCCTGGTCGGCGGTCTCGTTCTGTGGCGGAGGCGGCGCCCAGAGCAGTGTGATCTCGACAGGATCGCCCCCGTCGACGATCTTCACGATCGACCACGGACCCCC
>JAADHX010000157.1:9705-16631 GCA_013151655.1 Actinomycetota bacterium | reverse complement strand
TGACACCCCTGACGTCGCCCACATCGATGGTGTCGATGCGACACCTTACGACCGTGTCCCCAACAGCAATCTCGAGCTGGCCGCTCGGCTGGTCTACCCACCGCGTCAGTTGTCCTCCACAGAGCACGCTCTCACTGGCCTCGATCTGAGCGGCCGGGAAACACCTCAGCACCGCGTCGGCAGCCTGAGTTAGAGGCACCCGTGGATTGAACTGATCGAGAACCTGGCTAACGCGCAGCCGATTGACGGCTCCAAATACTGGAACCTCAGAGTTCATTAGTGAATCCGGCGTTGGCCGCATCGTTGCTGTTCCCCCGTCGTAGCACCCTCCCGTAACGCTCCCGACCTCGCCCACGGTCAGTTGCTGAACGATGTCGTCTGGGTAGAACCAGTCGTACCGATCGAGGACAGCCATGTATTCGTCTACAAACGGATCTATCTCGCCAACCTGATCACCCCACCAGTTGGTTGCCTCTTCATCACCCAAAGCACAGTTAGGGAACCCATATTCGGTTCCTCGACCAACCTCGAAGTACTCATCGCGCAGGTCGAATAGGGCATGGCCCATTTCGTGGGCCAACGTTCTGGCCGCAGTGAGCGGCTGGAGAGCGTCGATGGCAAGGTAGATTCCAGCGAAGTCGAGATCATCGAGTTCGGGAACCTCTGTTGCTCCTCTAAAGCCGGTCCACCAAGCCTCGGATCGTTCATATCGGCCCAATGCTTGATGGTGAAGGTTCACAATCGAGACGTGGCCAAGAATGAAACCGTCGAGATCGTTACCGGTTGAAAATTCGGGGTCTGCGTTATGGAAGAATGCCCGCTCATCCTCGATTTGGTCTGGGATGGCCCACAGATTGAACTTGGCCATGTTGCTTGCCATCGGTTCAATCGCAAAGGGGCCGAACACAATGTCGGCCACGAGAGAACCTTCGGTCGCGCCGTTGTCGTCGACGACGTTGATTCCTCCGCCTTCGTAGCGGTCGAGCACGGCACCGTCGGTGGTCAGGAGCTCTCTGGCTACATCGACCACTTTCACTCCGTCGGGGAAGCCACTGCCGGCGAACACCAGATTGATGCGCTCGGCCTCGGCTCGATTGTGGCCGGGGACGATCTCAACCAACTTTGGGTCGATCACTTGAAACGAAATGTGGTTCGGGATAACCGAACACGTCTCTTCGCTTTCACCCACGCACATCAAGATCACATAACGTCCTGGTTCAGTGGGAGGCTCGACTTCGTTGGTCACACTGTCGAACGTGTTGAGCTGTGGCACGGTCATCCGCTGGGTCGATACGTATTCGAGTGGGTCGGCGAACCGTTCCGGACCCTCCACTCGGCGCAGCACGTTGGCCCACAACGACTGCTCGGAGAATTCGACGTTGCGCCACGTCGAGAGGCGAACCGGTCGGCCCTCGAAAGCGACTGGCTCCGGACCTGATTCGGCTAAAACGAAGTAGTCGTAGTCGAACGACTCAACAACGACGAACTGAGCGAGGGTTCGAGTCTGACCATCTAGGTCGAGCGAGACCTCAACGTCTCCAGGCTGAAATGGCGCAGAGATACGCGAACAACGCAGCTCGCCGAGTTCGAACACGCACACAGGCAGCGGCGACGTGTCGAAGTTGATCCCTGGAGACACCACCGCAGTTACCGGACCCTGCCAGTCGAGGGGCAGCTGCACGCGACCAATTAGCGGGAAACGGCACTCGACTAGCGACCCGGTTACCGCGGTGGTAGGCAAGCATCTTCCTGGCCCAACGGCATCAAGCACGAACGCATCTGATTCCATGAGATCGGAACTCGGATCATTGGCCAGATCAGCGGCGGCCCCGCCAACTCCAACCGCGATCGGCCCAATGCCAAGCACCGCCAGAACCACTGAGGCCGTAACCAGCACAATTCGAGTCACCCGGCGAGTTCGCATCCTCAGACGCTACTGCCCATCTACCTACGTGTAGTCAACCCCAGCCCTTGTAACTGGCGGACGACACGCTCGTCCCTACGACAATTCGGACGTTCATCTCTTGTTCATCGGATTCTCAGGTGAATTTGGAACTCTGGTCTGCGTCAGAGCGTTTCTACTTACAAGAACGCACCGAGACTCTCTCGGCACCGATCAGCTCAACCAAGTAGGAGACAACATGTCCAGCTCGCCTAAAGATGGAAGCTCCGCAACGGTTGCTCGTCGTTTGCGGCGACGGGCCAGGCAGCTTCGAGTCGACGCAAATCTGCGTCTCCGACCACTGGCCGAAGCACTTCGGCGTCGGGCTTCGGAACTCGAACTCGAAGCAGCCATTCTCGATCAGCACATTCGTCCAATTCCAGTTACCACTCGCTAACAACACCAGATCGACGGGGCGGACACCCCTCCAGTCCGCCCTGCCGAGTTTGGCCGTCATCCCGCCCGCTGACGGTCCGGGGTCCCGACGCTTCCCTCCTAAGTGTCGGGACCCGCTCGTTTTCAGCGAAAGTCGCGAGACGGAACCGAAGCAGCCACCGGCAGAGGTTCGATACGTTCGGCGATGAGGTTGTAGACCCCCTCCGACGCCTCGAGCCGCCCGCGCACCAACAACGCGGGCGCTCCACGAGCAATACGCCGATACCGGATCCAACAACCTCGACTACACACCACGTTGATCAGACCGGTTTCGTCTTCGAGATTGATAAACAATGTTCCGCCAGCTGTCGCTGGGCGCTGCCGGTGAGTTACAACTCCCCCAACCCAAATTCGGGTTCCGCTTTCGAGTAGACGCATGCCAGCTGAGGTGACCGCGCCAATGCGGTCGAGCTCTTCACGCACGAATTTGGTTGGGTGCCCATCAGGCGACACTCCCGTTGCCCACAAGTCGGCCACTGCCTCTTCTTGGTCGGACATACCAGGGAGTTGAGGCGCGTAGATACCGGTAACAATTCCTGACAAACGATCTGGTCGCGACTGTATGACGGCGCCGGCTTGCCATAAGGCAGCCCGCCGATCAAGACCGAAGCAGCCGAAGGCTCCACCGGTGGCAAGTGCTTCGAGGTGGGCCAGGTTTACGTCGGCCGAGCGAACCAGGTGTTCCATCGACTCATACGGGCCATTCTCGGCGATGTCTTGAGCTAGGTCGTCGCCGATGCCGCGAATAGAAGACAGTCCGAGCCGAACAGCGACTCCCCCCTTCGACCCGGAGCACGGCTCGAGGATTGCCTTGTCTGACGATTCGTTTAGGTCTGGGGTTCTAACAATGACATCGTGACGTCTCGCATCGAGCACCAGAGACTGCAGCGAGTAGAACCCCATTGGCTGCGCATTCAGTAGTGACGCGCAAAACGCGGCTGGGTAATACAACTTGATCCAGCTCGACGAATACACCAGATAGGCAAACGAAACCGAGTGGCTTTCGGGAAAGCCATAGTTCGCGAAAGCGGCCATCTTGTCGAAGATCTCGTCGGCGATGTCTCCGACGATGCCTCGTTCGGCCATACCTTCGTACAGACGAATCTTTAGTTTCGCCATCCGTTCGCGTGACCGTTTCGACCCCATTGCTTGGCGAAGTTCGTCGGATTCGGCTGGGGTGAACCCGGCCACGTCGATGGCCATCTGCATTAGCTGTTCTTGAAACAACGGAATGCCGAGCGTCTTTCGAAGCGAGTTCTCTAACAATGGATGCAAGTAGGTGACTGGTTCTTTTCCGTTGCGACGACGGATGTATGGATGAACAGATCCACCTTGAATTGGGCCTGGCCTAATGAGGGCAACTTCGACCACAAGGTCATAGAAGTTGCGAGGTCGAAGCCGCGGCAGCGTGGCCATCTGGGCGCGCGATTCCACTTGGAACACACCAACTGAGTCTGCTTCGCACAACATGTCGTACACCGCGCTGTCTTGGGGAAGCGTGGCTAAATCGAGGTCGAGGTCGTGATGTTCGCCAATCAGGTCGACGGCCAGATGCAGGGCGGTCAACATGCCAAGTCCGAGCAGGTCGAACTTCACTAACCCGACAGTGGCGCAATCTTCTTTGTCCCATTGCAGGACACTTCGGTTGGCCATACGCCCCCATTCGATCGGGCAAACCTCGGTTATAGGCCGATCGCAGATGACCATCCCGCCAGAGTGAATTCCTAGGTGGCGAGGAAAGTTCTCGACCGCTGCGGCTAGCTCTAGAACATCGCGCGGCACGTCGAAATCGTCAGCTGTCACTTGTTCGGCACTGCCATCGAGAAGGTCAGACAGACCGCCCCAACGGTCTAGTTGTTTTGAGAACGCATCTTGTTGGCCAGTGGCGTATCCCAGGGCCTTCGACATGTCGCGAATGGACGACTTAGCCCGATAAGTGATGACGTTTGCCACTTGGGCTGCATTGCTTCGTCCATAACGCTGGTAAACGTGTTGGATGGCTTCTTCTCGCCGCCCACTTTCGATGTCGAGGTCGATATCTGGCGGACCGTCACGTTCCGGCGACAAGAACCGTTCGAACAACAATCCGAGACTCACAGCATCGGCTTTGGTAATGCCGAGCACAAAACAGACAGCTGAGTTGGCAGCTGATCCTCTGCCTTGGCAGTAGATGTCGTTTACCCGGCAGAAGTCGACGATGTCCCATACAACTAGGAAGTATCCGGGGAACCCGAGCTCGTCGATCAGGGCGAGCTCCCGATCGATCTGTTTCCATGCCCCAGGCACCCACTCGGCTGTACGTGGGCCGTATCGTTGTTCGGCTCCACGGTGCACAAGTTCGGTTAACCAGCTCATCTCGTCGTGTCCTGATGGGCACGGGAATGGCGGCAACGACGGCGCTACCAGGTTGAGGTCGAAGGCACACGCCTTGCCGAGTTCGGCGGCCGCTTCGACAACGCCTGGATATCGGTTGAAACGGCGCAGTTGTTCGTCGCCAGATCGCAAGTGAGCCGCACCTGAAGGTGGCAGCCAGCCGTCGATTTCGTCGAGGCTTCGCCTGGCTCTGACCGCAGCTAATGCCGTTGCCAACCGGCGTCGTGATGGGGTTGCGTAGTGGACGTTGTTGGTTGCGAGCAGCCCAACGCCGTAACGAGCCGACAACCTGGCCAACTCGTCGTTACGTGCGCTGTCGAGTGGGTCGCCGTGATCCCATAACTCGACATAGACGTTAGGTCGACCAACAGCATCGATGAGGCGCTGCAATTCTGTGCCAGCCGCGGCCGGGCCGGCTTCGATCAGGGCCTTCGGTACTGCACCTTTTCGGCCACCGGTCAAAAGAACCCAATGGTCGGCGGCACCTTTTGATGCGGCATCGGCAATGTCGGAGAACGACAGACGAGGTGCTCCTTTTTCGCCGGCCATCTGACCAGCCGAAATGAGCGAACCGAGTGCCGCATACCCGGTTGGGTCTCTGGCCAGAACGATTTGATGGATCCCGGCTGGGTCGGCAACGCCGTTTTGTGGTTCGGTGAGGCCAAGTGAAAGTTCGGTGCCGAACACGGTCGGAATGCCAACCTCGCGCGCTGCTTCCGCGAACCTGACTACGCCGTAGAATCCGTCGTGGTCGGTTATCGCGATCGCTTCTAGGCCGAGGCGGGCGGCTTCGGTTGCAAGTTCCTCGGGGTGCGAAGCCCCGTCGAGGAAACTGAAATTCGAATGACAGTGCAGCTCGGCATATGGCGTAGTCGACGATTGCCTGGCGAACGCTGGCGCCTCGAACTTTTCCCTATGGCGCGACCACGCCGGGCTGTCTCCCCCATCGGCGTTGGGGGGCCGGCCAGAAAGCCGTCTCTCAAGTTCGGTCCAGGACACACCCGGGTTGTTAAAACCCATCCCCCGACTATCGAACAATTGTTCGTCCAAGTCAAGTCGCGGCAATAACCCCCGAACCTGTGCCTAGAAACGCGGTCCTTACCGCGGTTTTAGGCACAGGTTGCGGAAGGCGGTCGATTTAGCGGGTGTTGGTGTTGGTGATGCCCATTCTGGCTAGGTACAGGGCACGGACGGCGAAGGCTTCGCGGACGTCGTGGATAAGGTCGGCTAAGAACTCTTCGCGGTAGGTGTCGTCGGTGACAGCCGAGATGGCGAACTGGAGGGCTGAGAAGGCACCGATGAAACCGGCGACGGTCAGCAACTCCCAAGTGATCAGAAGTTCGGTGCCTGGCGGAGTCCAACCCGAAACCGATGTATCAGTTGTCCATTGAAGAATCGTCTCGGAGCGAACAGTCACAGACCCAAACACGATGTAGAACGCCGCTATCAAAAGGCCGACCAGAAGGACTTGCACGGCCTGAGAAAACCACCAGATAAGCCCTACATTGAACCAGTCGGACTTGGTGAGCTTCGGTGGATCTGGTGGATCGGTGAGGGGGTCGCAGTCGGTGGCATCGAGAGGGGCGTCTGACAGTAGTTCGGCAACCTCGTCCCAACTGTCGAACCGGCGTAATGCATCGACCTCGCGGGGCAGCCGCAACAAGATAAAGATCGAAGCAATCGCCAGCAGAACTCCGACCGCTATCGCGAAGTACGTGACTGTGAAGTCGGACGCGACCTGCCAAAGTTCGGCGTTCAAGAAGATGAACATCGAAAAGATGAGCACCAGTGGCAGCGACCTGGCCATCAGACGAACCACTCCACCCAACTCGCTCCACATGTGGCCAAGGGCCCACCGCAACATCGGGAACAAACCGTATAACAACACGAAATAGACGACGATCAGGATCGCTACGTTCGTACCAATAGTCACCAACGCGTCTCGCCACCGGCCCCCGATGATGAGGGGCAGCAGCGCTGGCAGGAACACAAATCCGGCGAGCTCAACCAGACCAACAGTGTTGGGTTTGTCGAACGGTGCCCTACCTCTTAGGCGATTGAGGGCGGCATACGAACTGGCGAGCACAACAACACCGGCCAGAAGGGCAAAGGCGTTCTGCCACCAGTTCCATTCGGTATCGGCGGCACCAACAACCTCAACGAGAAAGACGAGCGA
>JAADHX010000157.1:0-9698 GCA_013151655.1 Actinomycetota bacterium | reverse complement strand
ATCGGGAGTGCTCTGGTGAAAACATCCTCAGAAGCGTTGTACTGGTCGATGAAGTGCGGAATACCGCGGTGAACAAACCAGGCTTCGGTTGCTTCCTGAAGTTCTGGATCGAGACCATCAACCTCAGAAGTCATTGGTCCACATAGTAGTCATTTGGCCATTGTTAGATCGATGGCAGCGACCGCGGCGCCAATATCGGCACCCACAACGATGCCCGTCATGCCCAAGTCTTCAGCGGCTGCAACATTGGTTGGATGGTCGTCGAGGAACAACGCTTCGTTAGCAGCGACACCGAGACGTTCGAGGGTGAGCTCCCAAATACGTGGATCGGGTTTGCGCAATCCGACTTCGCAAGAGTCGACGACCAGGTCGAACATGTCTAGAGGGATCACGTTGCGCCATCCAGCCCACTCCTTCACGTTGTTGGTGAGGATGGCCACTGCAGTCCCACCACGGCGAAGTTCGGCAACCTTGTGAATCATCTCCCAGTGCGCTCCAGCATTGGCGAATACGTTGAACTGGGTTGCGTCGAGGGAGAATATGGGGTGATCGTCCGCTACCAGCCCGCGTATTCGGGGGATCACGTTGTCGAGAAAGGCCTGAACCGAAATCTGGCCCATCTCGACTTGATGCCACATCGGCGGGGGTGGGGTCTCCCCCGGTGCCGGCATCCGGGCGTATTCCTCGAAGAAAACGCTGAGGGTCGTGTCTGGGAGCTCGAGATCGCTCTGCCAACGGAGCGCAGCCACAAACGGCGACTCAACCAGCACACCACCGACATCGAATATCACTGCATTTGGAGCCACCGTTAGATGGTAGGTGGTCATTCGTAGCTGGCATCAATAGCCCATTCGTTATTCAGCAACGAGACCATGTGTGCGGCGCCGTCGTCGGTAACAATCTGGAAACGAGCGCGCCGCTGATGACGGGTTGTGTCCCACCAACATTCGTCGATCGGCCACGGGCCAGCCCAACCAACCACCCGGAGCCGATGTCGGCCATCGATAACAGCTTCTGGTTCGGCGCTGAGATCTCCCCTGCCACTGACCGTTACCCGCTGGCCAGCTACATCGATCACTTGAACCAATCGGCGTTCGGCATGAATAGCGGTTGGTGACGGAGCCGGAAGTCGGCCAGGCCAAGGGGCGGCGGCTGATGGTGCATCGATGCCGCGGGTTTCGTCGGTTAGGTCGACCAGGGTCAGGGCAACAGTTCCGACTGCATCGACTTCGTTTCGACCGCCTCGACGTTCGGGAACCGACACTGCTTCGGCACCGAGCAGACCTTGCACTCGTGCCAAGGCCCGTGCAGCGCGGTCGGTTTCGAGTTGTTGCCCGCCCCAGAACCCAAGTTGACGACCCCGGTCGGCGATAACTTCGTCGGGGATCAAGCGGATGTGGGAGATAGCCGAGGTTGGCTGGCGTGACGATGTAAGCCAGCCGTCGAGTTGCCACCGAACCCGATCGGCCACATCGACTGCCGATAGAGCACCTTCGTGTCGCCACACACGGCTGAGCGTTTCGCCCTTTTCGGTGACTGCTTCGACGATGATGCGGGTACAAGCCAAACCGTCGGCGGCCAGTCGTGTGTGGAGCTGGTCAGCCAACATCTTGGCTACAAAGCTTGCGGTATCGACTCGTTCGGCCGGGGGGTCAAGTTCGGCTTCGACATGGGACTCTGGCGGAACTGGCCGGGTATCTGGTGGCCGTTCGTCGAGGCCTGACGCGAGCCGATGCGCGGTGCTTCCGTCGGCTCCGAAGCGCGCCAGCAAGTCGGCCTCTGGTATCTCGGCAACTAGACCGAGAGTGGATAGGCCAAGCCTCCAGAAAAGGTCGACTAGGTGCTCGCCATTGTCTAATGGTGCCGACCAACGACGCAGCGCCGAAACCGACATTGGCGCGACAAACTCACGACTGCTGCCAGGTTTAACTAAGCGGAGTCTTCCGTAGAACTCAGAGTTCCCGTGAGGTAGCTCGGCCGCCATCGATGCCGCGAACAAACCATCGGCAACTCCAACACAAGTCGCGTACTGGTGAGGTGCTTCGTCTTGGTCGAAGATGTGAGCAAGTTCGGCATCGGTGGCAGTTGCAATGGATGCCGCGAGGGCTTCGTCGCCTCCAAAATATCGCGATGGGCCTCTTGTCGGAAACGAACACCGGCCTTGGCCGAGCAGCTCGACTCTGGGCGTGAAGGTTTCGAGGGCGGCTACTACAGGTTCGAACCGACGAGCGTCGAGGTCTGGGTCGTGTTCGATCACGGCCACCGACGGGCATCGACCTTGAGCTTCGCGCCGGCGCATACCGACCTCAACACCATCGCTGTTTGCTGCTGGGGTGACATCGATAACTCGGTTGGCCCTAACAACCACAGCCGCAACCTCTGGAGCGATACCACCAGCGACGAGCGACCAGTGCGGAACCACCACCACCATTGTTCGTGTGGTCATGAAACTGCGCGTCTTGACCGCAACCTGGCAGTGAGGTCGGCGACATCGGCAATGGTGTTGTAGGTGGTTAACGACCCGTCGCGTCCGTTGTTGGCGCTGGACGAGATCAGTTCGGCACGGCCTTTGTTTCCTGGTAGCCACATCTCGACCTTGGCCCCTTTCGCCGCGGCCCCTCTTCCGCCGGTTCGAACTATCACTCGACGTTGTTGAAGACGGCCATGACCACGGTTGAGACCTTCCCAAGCCACCGTGTCGGTGTTGAGCGTTACATCACCTTGTAGAACCGCTTCGGCATTGCGTTGCAGTTCGACGATGACACTGCCGCGCTCACGTAAACGGGCACTTAATCGGCGACCATCGCGTTGTCTGACCCTGGCCGGTGTTTCGGTAACGATCACGTCGACAGACCCGACGAGGGCCGCG
Organism: Actinomycetota bacterium; assembly: GCA_013151655.1. Lineage (GTDB taxonomy): Bacteria > Actinomycetota > Acidimicrobiia > Acidimicrobiales > Poriferisodalaceae > JAADHX01. The sequence continues at coordinate 6,829 of JAADHX010000157.1, read as the reverse complement.
ACAACTGTTGCCCAGTCGTCGCCAGGGTCGTCGATGAGGGCAACACGCGACAAGTTGAGGCCGAACTCTTCGGCCGCCGCGAGCCCAATGCCGCCAACACCGACAAAGACCACCCACGAACCTTCGGAACTAGCTTGTGCAGCCAAGACCAACGCTAGGGACCGGCGCACTTTGCCACGAATGGTTATGGACATTCCCCGCTGAAGGACACCACGTGGCAACAGCGCCGATGCCGCTTCGTTGACAGGCAAAGCCTTATCCTTAGCCAGCGTCACTGGCGAAGTGAGCGTCGCCAAACCGCGTAAGGCATCGTCTAACTCGCCTTTGAGCTCACTACCGGCACCACTGCTACTGGGGCTATCGCAAAGTTGAGGGGTGACACCGGCCATGGCGGAACACTAACGAACAAATGTTCGGTGGTGCCAGTGGAATCTGAGAATTCAGCAAAAATCTTCCAGGCAGATCTTCACGTTATGTGTAGTGCAGAAACAGGCCTTCGATGAGTCCGGTGATGCCGTTGGTATCGGCATCGCGTGCGAACTTCACCGTGATAACGCTGCCATTTACATGCACGTTCTCGACACCATCGCGAGCAAACAACAGCTTTGCTAACTCATCAGCTGGGTCGAGGTCGCTAGTGGCATCATCGCCTGAGGTGTAACTGCGATGGCCCATTCCGCTAAGAGGCCGATTGGTCTCATAACGAATGGTGTCCAACTGCGCAGACGATGGCTTTTCAACAACTCGAACCGGCTGACCCATAGGCCATGAGGTTACAAGCACGCGCCGCCTGTGTGACACCTGAATCGCCTAGTCGATCAGGGTGTCAGACCTAACTCGCACGAGTTCGGCGGCAGTATGTTCTGGTAGGACCCGACCGAACAGTTGTTGAGTGCGTTCGACTCTGCCAATGACATCGGGCTGTTCGGTGAAGGCAAATATGGCCGCGTGCCTCGGAACCGAGTCGGCCGCAACTCGTTTTACGCGATGCAGCGAATACCTGCCACGAAAGATCTGGAGGTCGCCTGGCCGAAGGTCGAGGGAGTGCACACCTTCGATCTGGTTCGCAGCATCTGCGCTAGCAAGCAACGCGGCAATAGTGTCGAACCCTTCATCGGTCGGGGATCGAATTGCGGGGTAGTACTCGAACTCTCCTCCAACGGCGGCCTCTTGAACGAGGATCGTTACGGCGAATTCGTTGGTGTCGAAGTGCCATGTGAATTGCTGGCCTGGGTCCAAAATGTTGGCCGTTAGCCCGGCTAGTGGGTCTGCGTAACAATGCAACTCAGGAAGTTCGAGGCAATCGGCCAAGAACGCTCCAAGTTCAGGCGACCGAAACAAGGCATCGATTGAACATGTCTCATCCCAGCTGTCTCCAGGGATGAACCCACTGGAGCGCTCGATGAAGGTATTTACCGGATGATGATCGGGGTATTGCGGATCGACAGAAGTGTGAAAATACGGATTGATCGAGTCGGTCGAGAAATGGGTCGTGTGTTTCCGGGCCGCGATTTCGTTGTTCATGCGGGCAATCGCTTCTGGCCTGATCAAGTCCTTAATGACGGCGCATCCTTGCGACCGCAACCCAGCCATGGCGGCGGCAACAACCATCGAGTACCGATCGCTACCTCGCTGATCGATCGGATATGTCACCAAGTCGACAATTTGGTCGAGAGCGGGCGACCTTTCAGTCTGAGCCATCGTCATTTCTCCCAGTGAGGGACCCAATCGCCTTCGAGGCGCATTAAAAGTCCGGCGTCGTCTTCGATTCGTTTGGCCACATGTAACTCGCCGACATCTGTTCCGTAGCGTTCGGCTGCGTCGACGAACGCACCATGTGCAGCAGTTGTCATCGGTAGTTCGGCAGCAACGTTGCGACCTAATGATTCGAGCAGCCCGAGGTCTTTTAGGCACAAGTCCAAGCTGAACGAAGGGTCGTAGTGCCCGGCAAGGATGCTTGGTACGTCGTGGCGAACAACAAAACTGTCGCCAACGCTCTCCTTCATCGCATGCCAAAGCGTTCCCACTTCGACGCCGTTGGCCATCCCGACCGCGAAACCCTCGCCAATAGCAGCAGCCGCAATGAACCAGAGCTGATTAGTCACCAGCTTCACCACGTTGCCGGTGCCGAGTGGACCACACTCGATGACGAGGCCGAGGTTGCCAAGCACAGTCACGGCAACGGCTACCGACTCTGGCTCGCCGCCGACGAACAACGTGAGTGCTGCATTTCGGGCGCCGTCGACAGCTCCAGTGACCGGAGAGTCGACTACTCGCACTCCGTCCGGCGCACCAGCAGCCAGCTCGAGAACCAGTTCTTTGTTGTTGGTAGTGAGATCGATCCATAACGAACCGGGCGTCATCGAGGCCAAAACACCTTCGGTTCCCCCCATTACAGCGGCCACATGGTCTGGCCTTGGAAGCGAGGTCAGAAAGATGTCGACACCTGCTGCGCATGCAACAGCGGTATCGGCCGCTATAGCACCGAACTCGACGGCTCCGGCGAGAGCATCGGGGTTTATGTCGAACGCCACAACGTCGTAACCAGACCTGACGAGCTGACGACACATCGGGCCTCCCATGTTGCCCAAACCTAGGAACCCAATCTTTGGTAGCCCACTAGCTGTCGGTGCGTTGGCTGCGGCTGTCGACGGCGTCAAAGTGATCTCCATTCCCCTGTACGAGTAATATTGGCATATGCCTATCTCGTTTGAAATACCACATTCACGTCATGGTCCATGACTTCAATTGATGAGTCGGTCTCACCCGCATGGTCGGACCGCACTCTCCGAATCTTCAGCAGCGCCGCCCGTCACGGCAGCCTCAGCGCCGCGGCCAGAACGCTTGGCATCGGCCAACCAGCGGTCAGTCACGCGGTTTCGCGCCTCGAATCGATCGTGGGCAGACGGGTTTTCACTAGGTCTCGCGCTGGAGTGTCGCTTACACCGGTAGGGCAGGCGTTGTACGACAAGGTTTCCGAATCGTTCGCACTAATCGATCTGGCAATGGCCGAAGCGATGGGCTCTGCCAAGCGTGAGGCCGTAACCGTGTCGGTCAGCACTTCGTTAGCGAGTTATTGGCTCATGCCTCGTTTGCCAGCGTTCAAGCTTGAACACCCCGACATCGAGCTTCGCGTCCTCACCAGCGACTCAGACGATGCTGTCGGAAGCGACGCCGATCTCTGGATACCACTCGGTCCGGTATCCAGACCGGGGCTCAGTTCGGTGCCGTTGTGCGCCGAACGGATTGTCCCTGTGGCGTCGCCGGGCCTCGCAGCGTCGCTCGATGACATCAGCCCTCAGGCTTTACGAGACGCCCCGCTGCTTCACCTCGAAGAGCGCTACGTGCCTCGATTCAACTGGAACCAATGGTTCGTCCACCACGAGGTCGAACCGCCAGAACGCAACCGGGCATCGAGCGATGCCTATCGGAGCAACGACTACTCGGTGATTCTTCAGGCCGCGATCGCTGGTCAAGGCGTGGCCCTCGGCTGGCTTCACATCGTTGCCGACTGCATCGCGACGAATCAGCTTGTCCCGCTCGCTGCGCCGATCGAGACCGACTCGTCGTTCGAGATCTTCTACAGGTCGCAGATTCACATGCGCGGGTCCGTAACGGCCCTGTACGAGTGGCTTCAACTTCAGATGGCACCGTCGGACCACCGAGCTTCGATCGCTTCGAGTACACGCCGCCGTTAGTCGAGGACAATCTGGTCGAGACCAACCTCGGGCGGAGGAAACTGGGGGTCGAGGTCGCGAAGTGTCTCGCGAACAATCTCAGCCACTGCCAGCTTGCGGTACCAACGCTTGTCGGAAGGAATGATGTGCCAGGGCGCTTGTTCGGTGGAAGTTTGTGACATGGCGTCCTCGTAGGCCTCCATGTAGTCGTCCCACCGAGCCCGCACCGCGATGTCGCCGGTCTCGAACTTCCAGTTCTTCTCGCGGACATCGAGGCGTTCCTGGAGTCGCTCTTTTTGTTCATCCTTGCTGATGTTCAAGAAGAACTTGACGATGGTGGTTCCCTCGTCGATAAGCATCTGTTCCCACGCCCGAATGTGGCCATAACGCCGTTTCCACTGTTTGTCGGGGACCAACTCGCTGACGCGAACGACAAGCACGTCTTCGTAGTGGCTGCGATTGAAGATCTGAATTCCGCCCTTGATCGGAGCATGCTGATGCACCCGCCAGAGGTAGTCGTGGGCGAGTTCTTCGCTGCTCGGTCGACCGAACGCTACGACATGGACGCCATTGGGGTTCGTCTCTTTGAACACGTCGCGAATCGTGCTGTCCTTGCCAGCGGTATCCATTGCCTGGAGCACAACGAGAAGCCGTTGTTTACCTTCGGCGTAGAGACGACCCTGAAGTTCGGCGATGTCGTCGCGTATTTCGTCCAGCTTTGTGGTGGCCTCGTCCTTGTCGCCATCGAACAAGGCGTCGTCGGTTGTGTTGAGCTTGGAGAGGCTTACTTTGTCGCCCTCTTTGACGCGATAGATGTCGAGTTTCTTGCTCACTTGGCCTCCAGAAGGTTTCGATATTCGGCCCCGTACGGAAAGGGCCTCTTGGTTCAGAATAGTTGCGGTTTCCGCGTTAGTTCTCTGTCGTAACGTTCGGCACTAAACGGCAACGAGTCCATAAAGACCCAACTTCGCCGGTGAACCGTCGTTGGTCCGAACCCAGACAATGCCGCAACGTGGTCTGGGGCCGGGTAGCCAACGTTCGATTCGAAGCCGTAGGCAGGGAAGTGTTCGGCCTCAGCCACCATGATGCGGTCCCGCGTCACCTTGGCGATGATCGAAGCGGCGGCGATCGACAGCGATATCGAATCACCTCTCACGATGCAGGTGGTTTTGTGGTTGCCGATGAAATCCCACGGTCCGTCTACGAGGATGTGATCGACACCTATGCCGAGACCGTCGATTGCTCGCTGGGCGGCCAATCGCTGTGCCGCCGACATACCCAGTCGATCACATTCGTCATGGGAGGCATGCCCCACAGCCCACGCTTCGGCCCACTCAATGATTCGCCCGTACATGACCTCGCGCTGAGCGCGGCTGAGCTGTTTGGAATCGCGCACCTTATTGATGCGCCGGTTGGTTGGCAACACCACGGCTGCCAGCGTCAGCGGCCCCGCCCACGCGCCACGGCCGACTTCGTCGATTCCGACAACTACCTCGTCGCGTTCCCAGTGCTCACGTTCGAGACGAAGAGTTGGCGGTCGTTGTTTGGTCGCCGGCATGCGCCGCCGACCCTAGCTGTCAGACGAGCGTCAGAAGGCGACGTCGGTGCCTACCGTGCAAAGACCGTAGCGATCGCCAGACGATGCACCAGGGCACTTGACGGTGTTCATCGTGAGCCCGTCGGCGATGACATCGGCGATCGTGGCGTCGGTTAGGTCATCAAAGGTCATGACGACGTTGGTCATGTTCGCACCGACAATCTGGGCTCCGACATAGGAGTTTCGCTCGCTGACGAAACCCGTTAGATCGGCACCGTCGAGCGTTGCGATTGTGAAATCGCTATCGATCGAGAACGAGTCAACCAGGAGTGCAAACGACAGATCGGCGCCAACGAACCCGGCGTTGTAGAGCCCCACGGCTGAAAGGTCAGCCTGGGTTAGCAGCGCACCCGAGAAGTCGATTCCCGATGGCAAGATGCCGTACTCGCGCAGGCTGGCTCCGCTGAGGTCGGCACGGCGGAAGTCGACAGCCTCGATAGCGGCCTTCGTCAGATCGAACCCTGTCATCTGGCTTCCGTAGAAGCTGCCCCGGAGCGTGACCCTGCTCCAATTGAGAGCCGAAGTGCACTCATCGGCGATCGTCGCGCCAGAGAGGTCCATTCCCGCAGAGCCGTACAAGACGTTGCAGCCGAGGCGAGCGCCGGTGAGATCTGTGAGAGCCATACCAACTGGAAGGTCAGTGAAGTTTGATCCCGACAGATCGGCAGCCGCGAAACTCGAACCCCGCAGATCGCTGCGGGTCAGGTCGGCGTCCTGGAACACGGCGCGGGTGAAATCGGCACCCAGGGCAGTGATGTCGAGGGTTGCACCGGTGAAGTCGGCACCGGTGAGAATTGCGCCGCTGAGGTCGACACCTCTAAGAGTGGCGTTCACGAAGCTTGCCCCAGTTAGGTCGGCACAGCGCAGATCGGGGCCAGTGAACACCCGATTGGAGAAGTCGGCGTTTGGCTGGACCCTGGCATCGGCCGTCGAGCACTCGACGGCCACCGCTTCAAGTTCGGTCGTTGTCTCGACGATGAGGGCTTCCCACAGGTCGTCGACGCCGGCTAAAGAAGCGTCGAGAGCCTCCATCTCGTCATCGGAACCCATGCCGCCGTCGTCATCGACGGAGATCTCCATCGGGTCCTGAACGGTCAGCTCAATATCGGCCGCGCCAGATGGCGATGTACCACCGCCACCACAGGCAGCGATGAGCAGCGAGCTGCCCAGTATGAGAGTTGAAAAGCGCGGGTTGTTCACGTCGGTATCCGTCCTCGTTCGACACGACACCATTCCGATCGGACAAACCGGCCACACACTGAGGGTTTCGGACGCAAAGGTCGCACTGGTTGGGTGCGCTACTACCGTCATCTAGCCAATCAGCATCATGACGCCGCCAGTGCCAGCTACTGTAAGCCAAGGCGCGGGGCAAAATTCGCGGACGCCGGGAGCGCCTATGTTGCCAAAACAGGTACGAAAACGATTGTTCAGACTGCCGGGCTTAACCGATCTCGGCGTGCGCGACAAACGGCTGCTCACCCGCTCGTGTACACCGTTGACCTACTGGCCTGGCGCCATATTGGTCGACAGCACGGTAGCCGATCTGCGGGTGAGG
>JAADHX010000345.1 GCA_013151655.1 Actinomycetota bacterium | reverse complement strand
GACCACACCCTTGGCCTTTTCGAGGATGAACGGCGGCACAACGATGCCTCGATCGACCGCGTTAACCACGCCGAGCGGAGCGATGAGGGTAGGGACCAGCCACGTACCGGCCGCGAGCATCATTTCGATGGCCTCGTCGTCTAGATAAATGCCGTGTTCGATCGACCGTATTCCGGCGCGTACGGCGTTCTTGATGCCTTCAGTCGCTTGAGCGTGAGCCATAACGAACCGGTTAGCCGCGGTGGCTTCGGCCACGAGGACATCGAGCTCCTCGGCCATGAAGTGGGGATGCTGTGGATCGTCGCGTGGCGACAGGACACCGCCTGACGTGCAAACCTTGATGACGTCGGCTCCGGCTCGAATGAGCTCGCGGACCTTTCGGCGCATTTCGTCTGGGCCATCGACGATGTTATGGGGCCTACCCGGATGGCAGTCCATCATCCCTGGCATGTGCGCGCCGCACACCTCCCACGAGTCGCCGTGACCGCCGGTCTGAGACAGAATCGTGATCGATAGTTGCATCTTTGGGCCTGCAATGAGCCCACCATCCCTCGCTTCTTTGATGCCAAGGTCAGCTCCGCCTGCTTCGCGAACGGTTGTGATTCCGCAGTCGAGGGTGCGCTGCATTCGTTCGGCGGCCCGGTAGAAGTGCACCGAAAATGGGGCGTTGGCGTGAGCGGCGGCGCTGAAGTCGCCGTCGGCCATGAAGTGAACGTGGCAGTCGATCAGTCCGGGGGTGATGAGCCGGCCCCGGCAATCGATGACTGTGTCTTCAGTGGCTGAATCGTGGTCGCCAGCCCCAAGGTCGGATCCGATTTCGACGATGCGACCGTTTTCGATTGCGATGTCGGCAGTCCGCGTCTCGGCGCCGCCGGTTGAATCGAAAACTGTTCCGCCAGTGAGAAGTGTTCTGGTCATGGCCAATTTGTACTCGTTTTGGCGCGCGGTTGCCTAACTTGGCAGTCTCTTGGCATGACTCACGTAGATGTGCTCGTGGTAGGAGCCGGGATATCGGGCATTGGCGCGGCCTATCACCTTCGCGATCAACGGCCAGACACGTCGTTTATGGTGCTCGAGAACCAAAGCGATTTCGGCGGCACCTGGCGAACTCACACATACCCAGGTATCCGTTCCGATAGTGACCTGTACACCTTTGGGTATCGCTTCAAGCCTTGGGTTGGTGACCCCATAGCGACCGCGGAGCAGATTCTCACCTATGTGGGCGAGGTCATCGACGACAACGACCTTGACCGGTTCATTCGCTACAACCATCAGATCGTCACCGCTTCGTGGTCGAGAGACACGGCGTTATGGACTCTCGAAGTGGTCGAGACCGATGCCGGTGGCGTTGGGGAGACGACCCACGTCTTTACGGCGAAATTCTTGTGGATGTGTCAGGGCTATTTTCGCCACTCAGAGGGCTACACCCCCGAATGGGACGGTTTCGACGACTACGAGGGCACGGTCGTACATCCGCAGCTGTGGCCAGACGATCTCGATTACTCGGGCAAACGGGTGGTCGTTATTGGGTCGGGTGCCACGGCTGCGACGCTGATCCCGGCCATGGTCGACACCGCCGAACATGTGACCATGCTTCAGCGGTCACCGACTTACTTTCGTGTTGCCAAGAACGCCAACGAACTCGCAGACACTCTTAGAGACTTAGATATCGACGAGGCTTGGATCCACGAGATCGTTCGTCGAGAGATCGTAAAGAACGGCGCATTGTTCGCGCAGATATCGGCTGAGCAACCTGAGTTCGTGAAGGAGGAACTATTCGCCGCCATTAGCGAGATTATGGGCGACGATTACGATCTGTCCCCGCATTTCACTCCGAGCTACCGGCCTTGGCGCCAGCGCATAGCGTTTGTTCCCGACGGTGATCTGTTCCATGCCATTAAGGGTGGCAAGGCTTCGGTGGTTACCGACAACATCGAACGGTTCACGCCAAGAGGGATCCTGCTCGAATCAGGTACCGAACTCGAGGCCGACATCATCATCACTGCCACCGGATTCGACTTGAACGTGCTCGGAGATATCAGGTTCACCATCGACGGCGAGCCCCTGAACTTCCACGACACCATCACCTACCGAGGGTCGATGTTCACCGGAATTCCCAACATGGTGTGGGTATTTGGCTACTTCCGAGCCAGCTGGACGCTCAAGGCCGATCTGATCGGCGACTTCGCCGCTTGCTCGACCACATGGATGATTTGCGCGCCTCCATCGTGACGCCGACTCTTCGCGAAAGTGACGCGGCGATGTCGCTCAGCCCGTGGGTCGACCCCGACAACTTCAACCCTGGATACCTGACTCGCGGCTTGCACCTGATGCCTCAGCAAGGAGATCACGAGCCATGGGTTCACACCCAGGACTATCTGACGGATCGCGAGACGTTTGCGGCGGCCGATCTCGACGATGGATGTCTCGTCTTCGAGTGAGGTGACACCGTTGTAGAAGACTTCGAGCTCCTGGGCTGATAGGAAACAAGGATGGCCCTCACCGAATCGCACGCATACGGACCACTCGAACCGCCGGTACGCGACCTAACCATCGGCGAACTGCTTCGCGAGGCCGCGAGCGACAGCGGCACTCGGGTCGCGCTCGTCGAAGGTACCGCCGATGTGTCGGCCCGTCGTTCTTGGACGTACGCTGAGCTGCTGGCCGAGTCCGAGCAGGTTGCGGCCGCGCTGCTCGCTCGTTTCGAACCAGGCGATCACATTGCCATATGGGCCCCGAACATTCCCGAATGGGTGATTGCCGAGTTCGGCATCGCGTTAGCCGGAATGGTCATTGTGACGGTCAACCCCGCGTATCAGAAGGCTGAGGTCCAGTACGTTCTGTCGCAGTCCCGGTCCAAGGCGGTCTTGGTTGTCGACTCGTTCCGCGGCAACCCGTTGCTGGCTACGGCCAACGAGGTACAGGCCGATTGCCCGGATCTGACCGAAGTGATTCGTTTCGCCGAATGTGACGAGTTCTTGGCGTCTGGTAACTCAGCGGGGTCGACACCTGACCTGCCACAGGTCCAGCCACTAGATAAGGCGATGATCCAGTACACATCTGGCACCACTGGGTTTCCCAAGGGCGCTCTGCTTCATCACCGCGGGTTGGTGAACAACGCGTATCACTACCTGGACAGACTCGGCACCGAACGTTTCGATATTTATGTGGCCCAGATGCCTCTATTCCACACCGCCGGCAGCGTCATGACGGTGCTCGGTGCGACGGGCTTTCGGTGCACCCAGGTACTGATCGAAGTGTTCGAGCCCGGACTCTCCCTCGAGCTAAGCGAGACTTACGGCGCTAACTCAATGTTTGGTGTTCCAACGATGCTTGTTGCGCTTCTTGAGCACCCCGACTTTGAGTCTCGGGACCTATCGTCTGTGAACGCTCTGTGCTCGGGTGGTGCCCTCGTGCCAGAACAGTTGGTCAGGACCCTTGAAGAAAAACTGGGCGCCAAGTTCACCATCGTTTTCGGTCAAACCGAGTGTTCTCCGGTTGCGACCATGACGTCTCCGAACGACACCATCGAGGACAAGGCGGCCACGATTGGGTTGCCAATGCCCCACGTTGAGATCAAGATTGTCGACACCGAGACTGGCGACACAATGCAGATCGGTGGTGTGGGCGAGCTGTGTACCCGCGGCTATCACGTGATGCACGGCTATTTCGAGATGGAAGAAGAAACCACCGACGCCATCGACGCCGAGGGTTGGCTGCGCACCGGCGATCTCGCGGCCATGGACGATCGGGGGTATTGCACGATCGAGGGCCGGTTAAAGGACATGATCATTCGGGGTGGTGAGAACATCTACCCCAAAGAACTTGAAGAGCTGCTGTTCGGTCATCCATCGGTCGGCGAGGTCGCAGTTGTTGGGTTGCCAGACGACAAGTGGGGCGAAACCGTGGGCGCCTTTGTGCGCCCAGCCCCGGGCTTTGAGGTCGACAAGGTCGAGTTGTTCAACCACATGCGGGAGAATCTGGCCCCGCACAAGACTCCTAAGCAGTGGTTTGCGCTTACTGAGTTCCCGCTCACCGGAAGTGGCAAGATCCAGAAATTCAGACTTCGTGATCAGTGGGTGGCCGGCGAACATCGGGAGCTCTAGCCCAGTGTCGGTCTAGCCCATGACCGACCCGGTGGACTTAGCGTTGACTTCGCGGTTCCGGCCAAATGCTCCCATATTGAGTTCGACGCCGGTGTGTATGCCAGTGACCTTGAGGGAGTTGGCGTCGTGATCGTGTCCATTGGTGACCGCGACGACTAGTTCTGCCATCAGGTGCGACGCTACACAAGCGTTCTTGAACTGGTTTCCGCTAGTGCCCATAACGCAGAAGAAGCCGTCTAGATCGGTGCGATCGTAGATGGGACCCCAATCGGTGCTGACGTCGTAGGCCTCGGCCAGACCTTTTCGTTGGTGGGGTATACCAAAGTTGTCGATTCGTTTGGCCAGTCGCATGGTTTGTCGTTCCCAGATGGGTTGGGTGACTTCGCGGTTCATGGCGTCTAGGTCGTCTACCCATTCGTGACCATCGCATTCGGGGTCGGTCGAGCCAATGAACACGTTGTTGCCAGCCGTTGGCCGGAAGTAGATCCCCTGGTCGAGGTCGGTGAAGATGGTGCCGTCTCGTTCGAAGTCGACCCCAGGCGAAGATGGCGTGATGTGGGCCTCGTGGCGCATGGGCCTAGTTGTGATGTTCATCGTGTCGGTTAGGCCGGCCATTTCGACGAGGTTCGACGACCAGGGTCCGCCAACGTTGACCACTATTGGTGCACTAATGGTCGAGCCGCCGACGAGTCCGACGCCTACGACTCGGCTTTGGTCGGGTGAAGTCGTTATCTCGTCTACTCGTGTTGTGAATAGAAATCTGGCGCCATGAGCGATGGCGGCAGTGTGGAGATTCTGGGCTACTAACTGGGGATCATTGATGTAGCCGGCGTCTGGTGTTGACAGCGCCCCCAGATAGGCCGATGTTGGTTCGTCCCAAAAGCGGTCGTCGTCTGGAAGGCATGGTCCGCCGTATGTTCCGAGACCGATGAAAGGGAATCGTTCGAGGACCTCGTTGGGAGTCAGGTTTTGGTAGGGAACACCTGCTGCGGTAAGGGTTTGTTCGTATAGGTCGCAGAGTTCGTTGTCGTGGCGCAAGAAGCAGAGCCCCGTTGAGATCTTCTTCGCTAGGCCGTTCTCGTGAGTCACTGTCGCTCCCGGTGGCAGCTTCACGTGGTCGGCGAAGTTCTCCCAGTAGCCGTTGCCTTCCCATGCCAGACGCACGCCATCGACTGTGGAGTAGTTGAAGCGAACTATTGCCCCCGAACTTGAGGTGGATCCGAGCCCAGGTGCCGACAACATTTCGACCACTATCACGTCGAGGCCGCGTTTCGAAAGCTCGAAGGCGACGCCACAGCCGAAGACACCAGCCCCGATTACGACGACATCCGCTGTCTGGCTGCCACTACCTGTCTTCGAGTTGTCCGACTGTGCCATTTGCCCAATCCTAGGCGGTCCCGGGCACACCCTTTTGCCCACCTTGTAGCGACAAGCGTTCGTTGGTGTCGCTGACGTCGCATTGCAGGGAAGCGGATCACGACTAACGTGTTTCTTGTGCGGACGATGTCCCGGTTGACAGCCGTAGCCGTATTGGTGGTGGCATTGTTTTCGGTTCCTGGCGCGCTATTCGCATCGGCGGCCTTCGATGGTGGCCCGCGTCACACCCCGCTAGGCGTAATCGCGATTGTGTGCGGTGTGTACGCGGCTTTGTTAGCCGCGCTGTTTGGGCCGGCCGGCGTTCGGGTTTGCACAGTCCCGCCAATACGGGTTCGCCTAGTGCTTGTCATGGTCTGTGTGCTGGCATCCGCTCATGCGGTGGCGGCATTCTGGATATGGGCCTTCGACGACGATTGGGGACTCGTTGCGTATCCAACCGCGGCGCTAATCGGGCACGTTCACATTGCTCAGAGACTCGCCGAGTCGGATCCCTAAGCCTCTTGGGAGTCCATCCCTGGCTGATGATCAAGCATCCCAGCTACCAGGCTTGGCCACCTTGTAGCGACAAAGGAGAGGCCGTGGCCCGGATTTGTTCGAGTCGAGTCCGTATGGCGCTCCAATGTGCGGCTAACTCGCCGGTTAACTGCCTCTGCTGGCTATGTGTACGTCGGCCGCGGTGCCGTTCTTCATTCCGAACGCACATCAGGCGTGTGGAAGTTACCCGCCGTTCGGGTCTGGTCTTTGCGGCCGTGGTGGCGTTGGCACACTTCCGAGCGTCGTGGGTTCACTGAAAGTCGGAGAGTGTTGTCGCGCCCATGGCGGCAGCTTGGATCGTGTATCAGCGCAATTCCGGTTTTGAGTGGCCCCATTTCCGATTGGTCCCGATCCTGATCGGCAAGCGAATCCCCTTGTCGCTACAAGGTGGGCAAAAGACCCGGTCCCTTACGACTGGCGGACGACAGCCGAAGGCTCGGGAGTCGTGTTTGCAACTACTTCTCGCTTCTCGATGCGATGTACTCGATGGCCGCAGCCTCTAACTGGGCACGGTGCGGTGCTTGTCTCAGGGTCCGAGCTTCAGCAGCGACACGGGCGGCTCGTTTGTGGAAGCGTTGCCGTGTTGTCCGCGGAATGTAAGAGACCGCGTAGGTCCCGCGGCCGACGCGGCGGACTCGACCCCACCGCATCCGAGATCACCTTTCCGGGGCGTTCGTCCTCGGAGCAGACCGACAACCCTCGCGCCTCTAGGGCGTCGACAAGTTGAGCGGTGGTCATCGGACTTCGGTTGTCGAGAAGGGTGGTGAGAGTAGAGCGGAGGTCGAGGTATCTGATGCGCATCATGTCGTGAGTCTCGACGGACGGTGGGACACTCGGCGGACTTCTCCTACTAGACCACGTTCGGCGATACTGGACCGGTGGTATCAGAACTGAGTTCCAAGACTTCCAACGACGCAACCGGACCGTTGAGCGGAATCAGAGTCATCGACTTCACTAGGGTCATTGCGGGTCCGCTGTGTGGCCGGCTGTTGGCCGATCAAGGCGCCGACGTCATCAAGGTCGAACCGTTGAGCCCCGACATGACCAGGGCTGCGCCGCCTCTAGTGGGCGGATTCAGCGCCTATTTCACCCATTTCAACGCCGGTAAACGGGGCGTCAGCGTCGATCTAGGCGATCCTGAAGCGGCGGCGGCGGTTATGACCATGGTCGAGGGCGCCGACGTTGTTATCGAGAACTTCCGGCCAGGGGTGCTGGCTCGATTCGGGCTCGGCGCCCAAGATGTACTTCGGCGCAACCCAGGGTTGGTCTACTGCTCAATAAGCGGATACGGCCAGCAGGGCGAATGGGCCAACCGGCGGTGCTTTGCTCCGGTGGTTCACGGCGAGTCAGGCCTACTGGCCAGCAGCGCCAGGTTGTCGGCCACCGAAGTTCGCCCCGAGCCTCATTCCCATGCCGACATTCAGGCCGCGTACTTGGCGTCGATGGCGATCTCGTCGGCACTTTTCGACGGGGAACGGACGGGCAAAGGTGCTCACCTCGACATTTCGTTGGCCGAGGCTTCTGTCTATTCCAACGAATTCACCGGGCCAGAACTGTCAGGTCAAACCGGTGCGGCCTTCTACGGCGGCTCTGCGTGTCTTGTCTTGACTCTCGGCGATGGATCGATGGCCACAACTCAAGGCAACCCAGCCAACACATTCAAGGACTGGCTAGGCGCCATGGGACGCCCCGAGCTAAAAACCGACGATCGGTTCCGTCGCCATGCCGACCGTCTCAACAACCGCGCCGAAGTCGACGAGATCATCCTCCAATGGGCCCTTACGATCCCTGACTTTGAGTCGCTGCACGAGATCGTCGACCCTTACGGCCTCGCGATCGGGTTGGTGAGAAACCTCACCGATCTGGCTGAGACCTCATGGGCTAAGCAGCGAGGGCTTGTCGCCGAATCAATCGTCGGACTACGACATGCCAGGGTGCCGTACCGATCATCACAACATGAGATCGGTTCAAGTGGGCCACCCCCAGCGCGGGGCGAACACAACGAGTCTGTGTTCGTCGAACTGGCTGACAAGACGCCAGAACAGGTGGCGGCAATGACCGATCGGGGTGCACTCGAAACGGCCTCAGACGGTGCAAGTTAGTAGCTAAGAACAGGAACAGAGCGCGAGTGCAAGCCGGGGGGCTCTAGACCCGATACGGTCTGTCGACAGATTACGCAGCCACCCATGGAGCGCAATGAGCGGTAATGCCAACTTCGCATTCGACGATATTGCCATCGTCGCTGTGTCTGCATGCGAGGCACCCGAGGTAGTTACCTCAGAAGCAATGGACGAGCGATTGTCGCCGTTCTATCAGCGCACCAGTGCTCACGCTGGGGTCTTGTCAGCCTTAGCTGGCATCGAACAGCGACGTTCGTGGCCCGCTGGGGTGTCGTTCATGGACGCCGCAGCATTGGCAGGCGAAAGAGCAATCATCGACTCTGGCATCGATCGTTCGCAGATCGGTCTGATCATCGACACCTCGGTCTGTCGTGAGCGGCTCGAACCTTCAAGCGCGGTCACGGTGCATAACGCGCTTGGTCTGCCGAGTACCTGCATGAACTACGACCTTGGCAATGCGTGTCTTGGTTTCGTCAACGCGATACACCTCGCCGGCGCCATGATCGAAACCGGACAAGTCGACTATGTGCTCGTGGTCGACGGCGAAGGCACCCGCGAGATACACGACAACACCATCAGCCGGCTCAACGAACCGGGCACCACGTTCGACGATCTGGTCGAGAACTTCGCTTCGCTGACTCTCGGATCGGGTTCCGCAGCCGCTCTGGTGGGTCGCCACAGCCAAAATCCCGGAAGCCACCAGGTCGTTAGGGGTTTGTTCCGCGCCGCTACGGAGTACCACGAGCTTTGTGTTGGCTCGCTACAGAGCATGAAAACAGACACCCGGGCCCTGCTTGACGCCGGAACATCGCTGGCGAAACTGGCTTGGGACGATGCCAACAAAGACGAGTGGCGAGACATGGACCTTTACGTCTTGCACCAGGTATCGAAGGTTCACACCGAAGCCATGATCGAGGTTCTCGGAATCGACCCGGCCAGGGTGCCGATGACGTTTCCGCGTTTCGGAAATATGGGCCCCGCAGCTGTTCCGTTTACTCTCGCATTGTCGGCCGACCAGCTAAGCGTCGGCGATCGGGTGCTCTGTCTCGGAATCGGATCTGGGCTGAACGCTGGTCTCCTCGAACTGGTCTGGTGACGGCTGGAAGAGCGCGGGCCAAACTCCCTGCTCAACTTCCACCTAAGTCCGTAGATGGCCTCGACCCGGCCTGGTCGCGCCTCGTTGCGGCCACCGATCACTCCGGTCAAGACGTCGAATGGCACCTCCTCGACAGCTATGCGCAACGGCCCGATGTACAACCGCGCCTGACGCTGTTGTGTGTTCACGGCAACCCATCGTGGTCGTTCCTGTGGCGCTCGGTTTTGGTCGCAGCGCCCGACGATCTGCGAGTTATTGCCGTCGATCAGCTCGACATGGGCTTCTCAGAGCGCACCGGCCGGCCGCGACGTCTGGCCGATCGGGTTGAAGACCTCGTCAGGCTTACCGAACGACTTGAGCTGAGTGGCCCCGTTGTCACGGTGGCACACGATTGGGGCGGTCCGGTTTCGCTCGGCTGGGCCCTGAAGTGGAACGCTCGATCCGATCGAACTTTGGCTGGCGTCGTTCTGACCAACACCGCAGTCCACCAACCGGCGGATTCTAGGGCTCCTTCACTCATTCGGGCCGCCAGAAGCCGACCGATGCTGAAGCCCGTGACCGTGTCGTCGACTGCGTTCATTCGCGGTGCGGTCGATATGTGTCGGCCCCGCCCTACACAAGCGGTGCGCGACGGTTACCTGGCGCCATACCGCAGCGCCGACCGTCGTCACGCCATCGCCGACTTCGTGGCCGACATCCCGCTCGAACCAGACCACCCAACAGCCAGCACCCTCGACAGCATCGCGGCCGGACTTGGCGACTTGTCGTCGGTACCAGTTGCGCTGTTCTGGGGCCCTAACGACCCGGTGTTTTCTGATCTATACCTGCACGATTTCGAGCAGCGTTTACCTCACGCCGATGTACATCGCTTCGCCGGAGCCCACCACTTTGTGCAAGAAGAAGCCGATGTCGCTGGTGCGATCTTCGACTGGGTTGGTCACCGTTGCTTCACCGCCGAAGATCAGCCACATCCACAGCCGACTCCGCTGGTTCACGCGAGCAGCGAGGGCGAGGCGAACGAATCAACCGGTCGACCAATGTGGTTGGCGCTATGCGAAGCAGAACCACTTAAAGTAGCGGTTCTCGAACTCTCTGGTTCTACTCGTCACATCACCTTCGGTGGGCTTTGCCTTCGAGTTAGCGAGTTCGGCGCCGGCCTGTCCGGTTTTGGAATCCAGCGGGGGAGCAGGGTCGCGCTGATGATCCCGCCTGGCGTAGATCTGAACACCGCGCTGTATGGGTGTTGGCGAGCTGGGGTGGTCGCGGTGGTAATCGACTCGGCGCTCGGCCCGGCCAACATGACCAGAGCCATTCGCTCGGCTAACCCTGATCATCTGATCGCGATACCGAAGGCACTAGCCGCGGCGAAGGTGCTTGGTTGGCCTGGAAGGCGCATTTCGACCGACGAGATCGACGCGATCTGTGC
Organism: Actinomycetota bacterium; assembly: GCA_013151655.1. Taxonomy (GTDB): domain Bacteria; phylum Actinomycetota; class Acidimicrobiia; order Acidimicrobiales; family Poriferisodalaceae; genus JAADHX01. The sequence continues at coordinate 587 of JAADHX010000345.1, read as the reverse complement.
CGGTGGTCGGTCACCAGGCCGTGGCTCAGACGTTTCGATCAGCGCCGACCAACCCGCTGCCGACGGTGCGAACTTGGCCCTCCTAGGTTTCACCTCGGGCTCAACCGGACCTTCAAAGGGTGTGCTTTACGAACATCGCCAGCTCGAGGCCCAACGCGACTTACTCGCTAGCATCTACAAGATCGAGGCAACCGACTCGCTGGTCGCAGCCTTTGCGCCGTTTGCCCTGTATGGGCCAGCTCTCGGCATTACGTCGGTCGTACCCGACATGGACATCACCAAACCGGCAACCCTCACCGCGCCTGCTCTGGCCGAGGCCGTAGCCGCGGTCGACGCCACCCTGGTATTCGCTTCGCCAGCGGCACTGGCGAACGTAGTCGCTACTCGTGCTGACCTCACCAAGATCCATCGTGAAGCGCTTGGCGGCGTGCGACTGCTCTTGAGCGCGGGTGCACCCGTGAACCCAGCACTGTTTGCCCAAGCCCAGGCGCTTGTTCCTAACGCTGAGGCCCACACACCGTACGGAATGACCGAGGTCTTGCCTGTTGCCGATGTGTCGCTCGTGTCTTTGGCTGCAACGACGGGCC
>JAADHX010000135.1 GCA_013151655.1 Actinomycetota bacterium | reverse complement strand
TGCTGATTCCATGATCCATGAATCCGCGGCAGCACCAGCGGTGCTCGCATCAACCAAGATCTCTTCATCTTGCGACAATGCCCCGATAGCAAGAGCGCGCCTGACCGGTTCGCCCCACGCACCAAACGTGAGGCTCCCACGCTCAAGAACCCCGGTTGCGACCTTGCCGGTCGAGAGGCCCACGTGAGTAACAAATGCCATGTCGTTCGTTACGCCGAAGTCAGTCACTGATCGTGTTAGCGCCGATGCGAATTTCAGCGCGTCGTCGGAACCGTCTGAATCTTGCCGAGAACCAGCGAGGAATAGGAATCGATCAGCAGCGACGCGAATTCGATCGAGTGAGTGCTGTTCGGCAAGATCCTCCGCGAAACGGGCGACCGACGCGAATGCCTCGACGATCTCATTGTCGTCGGCGTCGAGCGACTCGCGATCGAGGTCGACACTAACGGCAACGACTGTTGCCGTATCGGAAGTTGCCGCTGTGTCTGACAGCTCACCATCAGCCGTAACGAGGTGCGTCGGAAGCACCGCCAACATGAGCTGGCGGGTGTTCTCGTACTCGTCAGCCAGTGCTGTCTCCTGGCGTTCCAACTCCTTGGCCATCTTGATGAGCCTGCGTCCAAGATCTCCGAACTCGTCGTTTCCGAGCGCGGGCAGTTGGGGCTGACGCTCGCCGTTGGACACGGCGAGAGCGGCTTCCACCGCTGGAGCGATAGGCCGTGTGAGGCGTTTGGCAAGCCAGAAACCAACGAGTGCGGAACTCGGCAGTACCAGTAGCAGGACGATGGCCATCTTGAATAGGTAGTCATTCAACGGCTGCAAGGCATCGCCAAGCGGAACATCTGTCACAACGACCCACCTGACACCCGGAACGCTGATCGGTGTTGAAGACGTAAACGTTTTTTCACCCAAGTAGTTCCTTGTCGAACCTTGGAACGGCCGACCCTCGAGCGCTTCACGCACCGCCTCGGTGTCAACAGTCTGTAACCCGACTGGCGACCCGAAGATCTCGAGAAGCGAACGAAGCTCTGGGTCGTCAGTCTTGTCGAGGTACCTGTTGGGATCTTCGATCCACAGTCTGCTTTCACTCTGCAGCAAGAGGTCTGAGGCAACAACGTAACTTTCACCACTCCCGAGGCCGACATCCCCCCAACTTTCGCCTGCGGTAGTGATGGCGTTGAGAGATTCAACCGGAACCTGCACGGCAAGCACGCCCACAACTTCCGTTCCGCTTCGCACAGCCGATGTAGCGAACAGAACCGGATTGCCTCCGCCGGGAATGTAGATCTCAAAGGTGGTCAGGACCGAATCGCCGGCCTGCACCTGCGGCAGTCTGTCCGCGATTGCCGATGACAGAGCCGTTTCGCTGTATGGGCCGTCGAGCAAGCTCGTTCCGATATCGATTCTCTTGTTTGCCGAATAAACGACGTCCCCGGTAGAAGCAGAGATGAGAAGTAGGTCTCCGCCGCCGGTCGTTTCAGCGAGCGTTTCGAGGAACTCGGCATTTGCGGCATTCACTTCGCTGTAGGACGATCCGTCGCCGGCATCGGCGGGGTTCGTTGCCATCTTGGCCGGCCAGTGTGTAGTAGTACTGCACGTAACGCCCAGCATTGGTCGCTGGCATGAGTTCGCCAACCGTGACCGGCCCGAGGCCGACTTCGTTGATCGCGCTGACGACTTCGTTCTCGTAGAATTCTTCCAATTCCGCAAGTTGGCTGTCGTCGAGTGGATCATTCTCGAGTTCGTCGAATGCTTCGATGAAGTCCTCGAGAGCTCGGCTGACTCCGAGATCTGCCGCGATCGCCGCGACGTCGCCGAGTAGTCGCTCTGTTCCAGTTTCGATGGTCCGGGCGCGACCCTGTGCCACGCTGGCCAACTGGTCGTGGGTCCCACTTCGGAGCAACTGGTTCGCGGCAAAATAGTTCAAGGCACCGAACAGAGCGACGGCGATGAGCGCGGTGATCATCATGGTGCCGGCAATTTGGCGGCGAAGGCGGCGAGGACGAGGTGCTCGTTCTTTCGCACTCATTGAGAGGACTCCGTCGCTGACTTTGGTAACGCCTCATCAGTTGTCAGTGCGTTTGTCGCGGGTTCACCGGCCGCTCTGGCTGTCACGACGCGCTGCACTCGTCGCTGGCGCACGGCGCTCATTCGGTTGAAGGCAGCTGCAAGGTCGCCGTTGCGGCTGCCGATATCACTTGCTGCTGCAGCACTGATTACAAGCACTTCGCAATCGGTTTCAGCGCGTAACGCCAAGATGCGCGCTTCACCGCGGAGGCCTTCGAGCATCCCGACGGTCTCGCCGCCGCCGACCTCGCCGATGACAACGTTGTCGAATCCGGGTTCGATCAACTCCAGGACAGCTTGGCCCTCGACGATGACCATTAGTTCTTGACGTGTTGACTGCGAATCGATCATTAGCTCGCCGACCGCGTAACGAAGTGGGCGAGTCTCGGGCACGATCCGGTCGATGTCGTCATCGCTGAGTAGGCCCAGCAGGGGGGTGCGCTGAAGGCCTCGTCGGATGTCGCCGGGCTTGGGCTTGCTCGCTTCTGCTTCGGCGGCTGCATCGTGGATGAACAAGTCTTGCGCGGGGCTCGGCAATGGGACGTCGTGACGATGCGACTGATACCAGACGAGTGATCCAAAATCGCTCTCGACTCGTGGAACTATCGCGTAGTCGTTGACCCACAGATCAACCACGTAGCCCATCACCGGGTCGTCGATCGCGACGATACGCACGTTGGGGGGTGGGTCGCTCAGCACTCCTGGCGTACTTCTGGCCGCATCGAGCAGCATTTCCTTGGCCGAGGTCGGCGGATTCACATAGGCAACGGTGAGCGGGACGACAATTCGGTGCAACGATTCGGGAGCGCTGAAGTTTAGAACGGCGGCGCCTGCTAGTTCGCTGTTTGGAACAATGACCATGTCGCCGTTCCGGGTGCGGATGCGCGTCGTACGCCAGTTGATATCGAGCACGAGGCCCTCGGTGTCGCCAGCCTGTATCCAGTCGCCAGTCTGAAACGGCTGGTCGCTGAGCAGGAGTACACCTGAAGCGAGCCCGCTCAGTGTGTCTTGAAGGGCAAACGACACCACTAGCGACGTGACGCCGAGTGTGGTCAGAATGGCTGAGAGGTTGATACCCCACACACCACCAATGAGGAACGCGGCTGTGACCAGAATGACCGCAATACGCGGCATCGCCAGCAGGAGTTGCGGTACTGACCCTCGGCCGTCTACCTGAGGGCGATTGCGAATTCGGTCGATAATGACCTTGAGGACCCTCGTCGCTCCGACTGATAGAGCAAGTACGAGACCGGACGCCACTGTTCTGACGAGCGGCGATGTGTCGTTTCTGCCGAGGACGGGCACGAGGATCGCCCAGATGGCAAAGAAGGGCAGTGCCCATCCGCGAAGCGCTCCGAGGGCGCCTCGCAGCGGCGACTCGCGTTGGCGCAGTCGTTCGTCGACTTCGGCCGCCGCGATTACCGCGAACGGTACGACTGCGATAACGACGACTGCCCACAGAATGCTCGAGTCGATCACAACACCCCTTCAACCGTTGCACTAGACACGCTCCACAGTTCTGCGTCGCTGCCCGAACCTGAAACGAGGGTCGTCGCAACATCTTTCGGAAGCAGGTCTCTTGTCTGAGATGTCATCAACACTTCGCCGCGAGCGGCTCTTCGCGCCAAGTTGTGCGCAACCGATACTGGTGGGCCCCAAACGTCGTACATGAGCCGGGCGCCGCCGGTCATTCCGACGGTAACCGGACCCGTGTCGATACCGACAGCGACATCGAGATCTACGTGAGATTCAGCACTCAGATCACGAAGCACATGGTGTGCATCGGCGGCGAACGCGATAGCTCGGGGCGCATGGTCGATGTAGGGCCGGTCGTGGCCGCACGCCGCGAAGTAGGCATCGCCCACAACCTTGATTCGGTCGAGACCGTGTTGCTCGGCGAGTTCATCGAGTTCGGAATGCATCTGGTCGATCAAGTCACGATCGCTGCTATCGGCGCGCACAAGATCGTTGAGGCCGAGCACTACGAGTACCGCTACCGAGGCCTGTGCGACCTCGTCGAGTGTTTGGAGGTCGCCGGCCGCAATGCGCTCGGCCACCGCAGAGGGAAGCATCCGCCGCATCACCTGCAACCGGCTTTCTCTGGCGAGTGCCAGATTGACTTGTTGACGGTCGAGGGTCTCAGACATCGACTCGAAACTCGACGCGAGGTTCTGAAGCTCGATCGGACTTTTCTCGGCGACATCGAATTCGCCTCGCTCTTCGTTGTTTGATCCGAGCCGCTCGCTGATCGCGCGAACCGGGCGCATCATGGTGTTCGCCCATGTCACGGCAAAGAACGCGATAGCGACGATGAAGATGGAAGCTCCGACCACCAGGATGTTCTGGAAGTCGTCGAGGCCGCTCTCGGCAGCCGCAGTACCGACCTCGGAAACGACGTACCAAGTGACACCTTCAATCGGCACCTGATCGACGAGGCCGTAGACAGGTTTCCCAGTTAGCGACACACGCGTGGAGATGCTCGAGCTGCCTTCCTCGGCCGCCGTGAATGTCGAGTCGACCACAGGCTGGGTCAAAACTGTCGTGCCGACTGCCTCGATTGTGGCCCGCTCGGAGTCGGACAGGATACCGAACTCTTGGGACTCGCCGAGATAAAGCTGTTCGTCCTCTATGAAGGGCCGCGGATCGCTACGAGTGGTGGCGTCAGCGCCGACCAGATAGGTATCGCCCGTCTCGGGAAAGCCAGCCTGTTCCCAGTTGCCGTCCGCGGTCAGGATGTCGGTAAACACCAGACCGTCGTACATCAGCGCCAGCACACCAACGAGACGGTCGCCGTCCATGACTGGGCTGGCCACGACTCCGACCGGAGTTTGAGGAACGGCGTTGTAGAACGACAAGTCGCTGATGACGGTGCCGTCCTGGGGGTTGTTGATAACGCGGTCGACGGTGTTGGCTAGAACGGAGCCACTGAACGGGCCCAGGTTTAGCGCTGTACCCAGATCTGGCCTCTTGCTGACTGAGTAGACAATACGCCCGCTGGTTGGCTCGATGAGATAAAGGTCGAGCAGCTCAAGTTGGTCAACTACCCCTCGATACACAGGGTGAACGGTTTTGTGAACCTCACTCCACTGGCTGCCATCGCCAGCATCGTCAAGGAAAGAAGGCTGTTTTATGACGCCAAGGTCGATCGCGTACTGGTATTGCAAATACGTCGCAGTTGCATCCTCGGAGACGATGCTCCGGATCTGGGCTGTGCGCCCGGCATCTTCGAGCGGCGTGATGTACTGCTCCTGGTACGACTCGATCAGGGCATCGAGGTCGACCGGCTCGGGGAGTTCACCGTCGAGTTCGCCTAACGCGCTCTTGAACTCGTCGAGCGCGACGACTGCCTGCGGGCTGGCGGCGAGCGCGGTTGCGATGTTTGTAGTAGATCGCAACTGTGCGGCGACATCGAACGCTCCCGACGATTCCAGCGAGATCAGGCGATCTTCATAGATGTCTTCGCCGAGTGATCGGCCGGCGTTCAGCCCGACGATCGTGGCCAGGACCAGGGCTGAGAAGCTCACAACCACGACCGACGCGGCGAGCCGCGTAGCCATCGAGAATCGCACCTTGCGGATGCGCCGTGGGTTTTTCCCGGCAGCGCTGTCCGCCTTGGCTGTGCTCACGGCGCCGACTCTACTGGCCGCGGGTTGCCGAGTCAGAAACAATGCGTCGTAGATCGGTGGGATACTCTTGCTGGGAGGTAGTCGAGACGCTCGTGTAGGTGGTCTCTCGATCAAACAAAGAGGGGCGCACGCGGATGGAGTTCGGACCGGCGATAGCCGCGGCGGCATTTGTTGCGTTTGCCGTCGTGTCTCGGCGACTCGAACGCACACCAATCACCGGACCGATGCTCTTTGTCGCTCTCGGCCTTGTTCTTGGGCCCAAGGTGGCGGACATCGCCTCGGACTACGGCCAAGCAGGCACCGTGAACGCCGTGCTCATCGTGACGTTGGTGATCGTGCTGTTCACGGACGCCAGCGCCATCAACTCCTCCGATTGGAAGAGTGACGCGGCCATCTCCGGTCGACTACTGGGAATCGGCCTTCCCCTGACAATCGTTGCCGGGTGGGTTCTGGCCCTGGCGTTGTTAGGTGGTCTCGAATTCTGGGAGGCGGCGGTACTCGGAACGATGCTCGCGCCAACCGACGCCGCGCTCGGCAAGGCGGTGGTTTCGAATCCACGTGTGCCGCAGCGAATTCGCCAGGCGCTCAACGTCGAGAGCGGTCTCAACGACGGGATCGCACTCCCCGTATTCGTGGTCTTTCTTGAGGCTGCGAAGGTCAGCGAGGAGTCTCTTTCTGTAGCCGACTTTGCTAACGAGCTGATTCCCGAAGTTGGTATTGCCCTGGTGGTAGGAATTCTCCTCGGCTGGGTGGGCGCGAAGGTGCTGAAGTGGGCCTCCGTCAAGAAGATGGCGCAGCACTACTGGCTCGAAATAGCGGTTGTGGCGCTGGCGCTTTTGGCATATGCACTTGCCGATCCGCTCGGCGGCTCGGGCTTCATCTCGGCGTGGGTCGCTGGCATCGTGTTCGGCAGGTACTGCATCGACGTCGAGGTCGATACGCACGAATTCTCCGAGGCCGTAGGCGACGGCCTGACGATGCTGAGCTTTCTGTTGTTCGGAATCTTTGTCGGTCCGGTGTTGGAGTCGCTGACGTGGGAAGCGGTGCTTTACGGCGTACTCAGCCTGACGGTGATCCGAATGGCGGCCGTGGCGATCTCGCTGATCGGATCTGGCCTTACCGGGGCATCGGTCTTGTACCTCGGGTGGTTTGGCCCGCGCGGATTGGCCACAATCATCTTGACGATCTCGGTCGTCGACGCAACCGACCTGACCGGATCTGAGTTGATCACCGATGCCGCACTTGTGACAGTTTGCCTCAGCGTTCTGGCTCACGGCGCAACCTCATGGTGGGGATCGAATGCTTACGCCGATCGGGTCGAAGCCCACGAAGACGCTGGGCAAATGGTGGAAGACATGCCGTCCGCTCCGGTCAGGGTGCCGCGCAGAGTGACCCCGTAGGCGTCAACCGTCAGCAGCCACCCGGAAGCCCAGGTTGCCCGTTGATGAGTCGGCAGTATTCGAGCTTCTGGCGCCCACCCGATACCGATTGCAATAGGAGTCGTGACAGAGGTACGAACCGCCACGCATAACCTTTGCCTCGCCCCGATCGGGGCCGGTCGGCGAACTTCCGGGGATCGTGCCGAACCAGTCGTGGCACCATTCCCAGACATTGCCCGCCACATTGTGTAGTCCGAAGCCGTTCTGTTCGAATGCCTTGACGGGGGCGGTTCCGATGAAGCCGTCGGCTGCCGTGTTCTCCGTGGGGAATGTGCCTTCGAAGATGTTGCACATTGTGCGGCCATCGGGATCGAAATTGTCGCCCCATGGGTAACGCTGCTGGTCTAGTCCGCCGCGGGCAGCGAACTCCCATTCGCGTTCGGTGGGGAGCCTGACCTCAGCCCATGAGCAAAAGGCGACCGCATCGTTCCACGACACGTGCGTAACTGGATGGTCGTATAGGCCTTGCAGATCTGATTGGGGTCCGAACGGATTTGACCAGCAGGCACCTTCAACCTGGCGCCACCACGGGGCGGCAGCTACGGCGCGAGTTGGCGGGAAGTCGTCGGGCAGGAACAAGTGAAAAACGAAGGTCCATCCGAAATGTTCGGCCTCGGTTTGGTAACCAGTGGCCGTGACGAATTCCGAGAACTGCGCGTTGGAAACGGTCGTTGCTGAGATCGAGAAGGAATCGACGGTGACATCGCGCACGGGGCCCTCACCGTCAGCGGGAAACCCGAATTTGTCAGCGGTTCCCATCTGGAATTCGCCACCCGCAAGCGAGATCAGTTCGATCTTTGGGCGTGGCGCAGCGTCGTTGTCCGTGTCGTGCACTTCGTCCCGAGTGTCATTGCTCTCGGGACGTCCTGGAGCGCAGCACGCTGACATGTGCTGCGCTCCCAGAGTCGATTCAGTTACCGATGACCTTGGCCTTGGCGGTGGCGTATTCGGCATCGTCGAGTTTGCCTGCTGTGTGCAGGTCAGACAGCTTGGTCAGTTGGTCGGCATCGCTGGTGCCGGAGCTGGCGGTCTCGCGAATGTATGCCTGCATCGTTGCATCGGCTTCCTTGGCCTGTGTGACTTGGCGTTCGCTCATGCTGCCGCCTCGAATGATGAGGTAGGCGAAGATTCCGATGTATGGGAAGAAGATGATTCCGACCGCCCACAGAGCCTTACCCCAGCCCGACAGGTCGTGGCTGCGGATGATGTCACTGAAGATGAAGACGATCAGGAAGATCCACATCACAAAGATGAAGAGCCAGAAGATCGACCAGAGAACCTGGCCAGAGCCCCATTGGGCGGCGAGAAGCATGTTGTATGACCTTTCGTAAGTGTTCGTAGTTATTCGTTGTTGTTCATTGCTATTCGTAGTTATTCGTTGTTGATGCTAACTGTATGACCGCTTGTCACGTATGTGGGTGCCGAAGCGCTTCCGAGCAGCACCGAAACGAGAATGCCAAGCGGCAGCGTGCCCCAGTAGCTCAGGCCGAGCCCGAGATTACCCAAGAAGAGCATGAGCAGCCAGGTCGCTGGGAAGGTGGCGACCATAAAAACGATGAGCCCGACGAGCATTCCTTTGATCATGTGTTTCCTCAATTCATAGTTGGACTACCCAGAAATGTAGTCACCGCGTTATCCTCCCAGCGTGCTTATCTTGGCAATTCTTGCGGCCGGAATGATGATTGGCGCCTTGGCGCAAATGATTCTCGGCCACCGCGGCCCGCGTATCGATTGGACCATGGCGTTGCTCGCCGGGTTCGGCGGATCCTTCGTCGGAGGCCTCTTGTTCAGCCTCCTTGCCGGCGATGGGTTAGCGCTGAAACCGAGCGGCCTCATTGGTTCTGTCGTCGGAGCTCTCATCGTGACTGCTGTATGGCAGTTCATCGATAAGCGCAAGCGCGCGAACGAGTCAGATGAGGCCCTCGCAGCAAAACGCTCCGGCAAACACCACTGACCTGAGACCCAGCGTCTCAGGTGCCGGTGTTTGGGTCGGGGGTAGCCGGCGGGGTTGCGGGGACGGCCGGGGTTGCGGGGTAGGCCTGGGGAGCGATGGCAGCGGCCGCGCTTGCCGCAGCGGCGTCGATAGCGACCTGCTCTTCGTGTGCCCGCTGCGCCTTCACCAGGCGGAACGTGAGCCAGTCGAGCAGCGAACGTAGGGCGATCGCGATGATGCCGTAAATCACCATGGCAAACAGGATCGACGTATCAAGCACCGACGCGCCTTCGAACTCGATCGGTGTGAAGATGCCGCGGAATGGCTCCATCACACGATCGAGGCTGTTGTATGCCCAGCGCGTATAGCCAGCGCTCTCATCAGCACCGAACAGTCGCAGTAGGAATCCTTGAAGAAGTAGCAGCTCGACGATAATGATGTAGGCGTAGACGATGTAAGCCAGTGCCCTCGCCATCCATATCGTGGTCCATTTTGCGTCGTGATCGGCCATCGTTGCTCCTTCGATTGTGGTGTTGGTGCTTGTGGCGGCGACGCTAACAGTTGGGCACTGACCGGCCGGGTTTACTGTTGGAAGATGACCGAGGGTGTAGCCCTGCGATGATCGAGAACTTTGATCTCCGAGAAGCCGACCGGGCTCCAGGCCTGGTCTACGACCACAATCATCTGTACTTTGCGGTATGCGCTCTGCACCTTACGTTCCAACGGACCACTAACGGCTAATGCTCGGAAGCAGGCGCGACGTGTGTTCAGCGCTCTCAGGTGACAACGATGGTTGTGCCGACCGGCGCGAACTCCCAGAGGAATGCAGCGTCTTCGTTGGCCTGGCGTTGACAACCACCTGATAGGCGAGTTCCGAGTTCGTCGGAGGTCTGATACACCGAATTGTCAGAAACCTTCAGGGGGATCGCGTGGAAGCCGATGTTACCGATGTCGGTCTTCAGCCAGCGGATCATTTGGGGAAGCCAAGCTTTGCCGTTCCAGGCCGTCGACACGTCAGAACGGCTGTACACGGTGTGGGTCCCGGCAAGTTCGTTGCTGTACTTGCTTCCCGACACCAGCCATGAGCGAATGATCTCGCCGTCGCTCGCGACCGCCCAGACACGCTGCCCGCCGCGGTCGTAGACAACGCGACGGCCGGACCCAGAATTGTCGGGAAGAGGAGGCGCGTCGTCACCGGTGGAGGAGACAACTGACAGAGCGAACCCCAGCGAGTCAGTTGCACCCGGTTCAGGGGGAGGAGTGCGGATTACCAGCGACTCTTCGTCAGGCCAGATATCGAGTTCGATCGCGCTCTCGCGACCGACAACGCCGTCGACGTACAGATCGTTTGCCTGCTGGTAGGCCATCGCTGCTCGAGCAACCGAGTCGTCGAAGGTACCGTCGACGACGCCATCGCCGTCGGAACCCAGACGAATCGAGAGGGCCCCAATAGTGCATCCGCCATCAGCTCGTTCGTCGCCATTGGCGGTGTCTGGCTCTAGTGCATTTTGGCCGAGGTCACCCTCGAGGTCGGGAAGAGCCAGCTGCTGATAAACGATTGGCGCAACGGCGGCTTCGACGACTGCTGGTTGGCTTGCGGCGTCAACGGGTGC
>JAADHX010000059.1:9153-10014 GCA_013151655.1 Actinomycetota bacterium | reverse complement strand
TTCTGGTCGGGATCTCGGTAATCGTCGCCGATCGGATGGCTCGAACCATCGTGCGTCCGACGCAGAACCTGGCGCGGGCGGCTCGCGAGCTTGGTGATGGAGCGCTCGACGCAACGGTTGAACCGCAGGGCCCGGCCGAACTTGTCGAGCTTGCTGTCGTGTTCAACGACCTCGGATCTCTGATTTCATCGATGCTGGTGCGCGAACGCGAGTTGGTTGCAGAGTTGTCTCATCGGCTTAGGACACCGCTTACCACGCTTCGGTTGCGGCTGGATCAGGTTGCCGACGAGGGCTTGTCAACCGAACTACGGAAGGACGTCGATGGCGTCACCGCTGTCGTGAACGATCTGATAAACGAGGCTAGGGGCACCCTCGTCCCGGTGAGCGGGTGTGATCTTGGCGAGGCGGTTAGTGAACGCGCAGAGTTCTGGAGGGTCTTGGCCGAGGACCAGGAACGGGTTTGGCACTTCGATCGCGGCGGTAGCGGGTTGTGGGTCGACGTGACTCGGAGCGACTTGGTTGCGACCGTCGATGTGCTGCTGCAAAACGTATTCGCCCATACCCCCGATGGAAGTCCGCTTACGATCGGGTTTGGCCGCACCGGGAAAATGCAGGAGCGGCCGATGGTCAAACTCTGGGTCAGCGATGGTGGAGACGGGATCGCTCCCGAGTTACTGGAGCGCGGCGATTCGTCGATGGGATCAACTGGGCTTGGGCTCGACATTGCCCGCAGGCTGGCCGAAGGAGCCGGTGGCGGCTTCGAGATCGGAATCGGCGAGCATGGCGGTGCCGAGGTGGTTCTTCGCTTTCCGCTCAGGTCAGCCCCCACCGACTAGTACTCAGACCCGACCCAACGGCGAA
>JAADHX010000059.1:0-9145 GCA_013151655.1 Actinomycetota bacterium | reverse complement strand
TCAGAACCGCGAACCTTGGTCTCGGTTCGCACAGCCAAGGTGTTCCTGGGCCCATAGGGCCGCTTGGGTTCGGTCGCTCACGTCGAGTTCACTGAAGACCCTGGTGAGGTGGGCCTTTACCGTCTTTTCGCTAATGGCAAGCTGTCGGGCGATCGCCTTGTTGGCTAGTCCATTTGTCACAAGTTCGAGGACTTCGGTTTCGCGTTTCGTCAGCTCGGTCGCATTGCGGGGCCGAACCTCAAGGACAGCCCTGGCAGCTCGAGCGTCCAGGGGAGCGTCGCCGTTGGCGGCGGCTCGAACACCGGCGATTAGGACAGCGGGGTCCGAGTCCTTGACTAGGTAGCCGATTGCTCCGGCATCGAGGGCGTCCAGGACTTGGCCTCGATCGGTCGAAGCGGTGAGCATGACGACCGAAGCGTCGCGACTGGCCCGGATCTGGCGAGTTGTTTCAATTCCGCTCATGCCTGGCATGGAAACGTCCATTAGAACAACGTCTGGCGTTAACTCAGCATCCATCAAGACGGCGGTATCACCGCGGTCAGCCATTGCGGCCACCGTAATCTCACCCGTCTGTTCCAGTAGCCGCTGAAGGCCGGCCCGGATCAGAATGTGGTCATCCACCAGTAGCACGGTGATCATCTGGGAACCTCTAGACGGATAGCGGTACCAGCTCCGGGAGTGGAGCTGATGCTGAAACCTGCGCCCGCGTCAGCGGTCAGGTCAGCCATTAGACGGAGGCCAAAATGGCCACTCGGAGCACCCTCATTGGTTCGGAACCCTTTTCCATCGTCCTCAACGGTCACCACGATTCTGTCCTGGGACGCATCGACCCCGACTCGTAGCACCAACGCGTTGGCGTGCCGAAGAACGTTGCGAACGGACTCTTGGACGACTCGGTAGACCAGTCTGATAGCGTCCGGTGCCGCATCTGGATCGCCGCTGACCGTGAGTTCGGTTTCGATGCCGAGGCTGTTTGCTGGGGATAGTAGGTCGACTAGGGCTGCTTCCAGACCTTGCTTGTGTAGGTTCGGTGGATACACATCGACCAACAGAGACCGTAGTGATTGCAGACTTCTACGGGTTCCAACAGCCGCCGCCCGTAGGTCGTTGGCAAACCCTGGCCCGTTCGACTCAGCCGTCTCGGCTGCCGCCGTCAACGCGAGTGAGGTGCCAATGAGGTCTTGTACAACACCGTCGTGAATAGCAGCAGCGATGCGGCGGCGCTCGATGTCGGACGAGTCAATCGCCCGCTGTAGCAGGAGTTCTCGTTCCTGCTGGCCTCGGCGAATTCGTCGAGACAATCCCCACGCAAGCCCGAGGTGCATTATCGCCATTAGCAACAACGCCGCCACCACGATTGGTACAAATTCGAGCCGAATCCGGGTGGCCGAGTCGGTGACCTCGGACATGGCAAAGTACGACTCGTACAGCAGCGGAGCGCCATCAGGCCCGTCGATTGGAAGGTAGACCTCAAGCAGCTGGCCAGCCTGTACCTCGAACCGGTTCTCGGTTCCTTCCAACGAGCTGATCTCGGACACAATGTTGCCAGACCAGAGTGATTCGTTCTTCTCTTCGTCGAGTTCGTACATCTCTCCGATGAGGCGAGGTTCATCGGAGTAGACAATTCGACCAGAGGCATCCCAGAGCTTGACCCTGACTGTTCTTGCATCGATCACGCGGCTGGCCACGATGCGGTCCAGACGTTCAATGGCGGCCGGGCTTCCAGACACAAGGGCAGAAGACAGGTTCGGTTCAACGACTGTCTTGGCGACCAGCTCTGTGAGGACCCGAACGTCGGCGATCGCCTCAGATTCGCCTGCCCGCTGCGAAGCCACAAGGCTAGCTCCGCCGATAGCGAGGGTGCCGACGAGGCCGGCAAGAGCGAACAGGCGAAATGGGTTCAGGCGAAAGATACGATCGCGAACTCGTTGTCGTGTTTGCGAAGACTGAGTACGGGTCACGTCGACAACAATGACGAGGGTTGACGATTCCAAACGGTAGAGGACCCTCAAACAAACCCTAAATAGTGCGAGACGGCTTGGGTCGACCCCAAGACTGCGGCTTCGGGTCAGGTCTTAGGACCAAAGTCCACTAGTGAACTCGACTCTAGGCAGTTCACGATGCAGGAATGGAAACCACCCATGGTCCGTCGATGTCACGGCGAACACTTCTCTCAACTGACCGCAACTCTCTCCTCGAGGGCGTGGTGTCGTATTGCGGTGCCACCGGTGGACTGCACGTCGAGGTAGCTGGCGGGACACCAGGCGCGACCCTTGGTGTTTATCCAGCAGGCTTCCCAGCTCATGCGATGCAACTCGATGGGGTCGGATCAGGTTCGGTGTTGCTTGGTCAACCGACCGACCCCGATCTCGCTGATGATGCCGCCGAAATTTCTATTCGCCATGGGCGTCATCGTGTTCTAAGTGGATTGTTGCCCTCTCTTGTTTTCCGCCCAGGAGAGCCCAGTCGTGTTATCCCGCGAATTCCGCTCTGCGCCACTGTGGAGTCGAAGCAGACGAGCGAAGCGATCCAAGCGTTGGATCCCGTCGATCTAGTTCAACTCGATCTGGCCCAACTGCACGATCGTGTCGAGTCGAAAGTGATTCTCAGAACGTCCGATATCCCTGACGCCCTGGAGCGACTGGCCGACGACTACCTGATTCTCGAGCACGACAACGAACGGCTTCAGAGCTACCGGAACGAGTACTTCGACAGCAACGAACTCCGAAACTATCACGAGCATCACAATCAGAATGGCCGGCGCTTCAAGCTGAGGTACCGGTCCTACATGAACTCGGACCTCACGTTCTTCGAGGTGAAGCAGAACATCAACGGTCGGACGGTCAAGAAACGCCGACCCTCGCGTCGCCCATCAGGTCAACAGTTGTGGCGTGAGGACGGACTGTTCTTCTTCGGTCTGACCGGTTGTGCACCCTCGTTGCTTGTTCCCTCACTGACCATCGACTATCAGCGCGTCTTGCTAGTAAAGCGAGACTTCAGCGAGCGAGTAACGATCGACATCGGCCTGAGTTTTCGTTCGTCGAACGGCGAATCGGAGATCCCAGGTCTGGCCATCTGCGAGTTCAAACAGCCACGTCTCGACCGCCGGTCACCGGCGATGGCCGCCATGAATCGGAGGCCGCAGATGTTCTCGAAGTACTGCATGGGTTTGGCCTCGTGTGATCCGGACCTTCGTCGCAATCGGTTCAAGAAGATCTTCAGGAATCTCGACGCTCTGGGAACACCACCAACCGCCAACACCGACCAGATATCAACCAACGACAAGGAATCAGAATCATGATCGCGCTACTTGCCGCAATCGAATTCATCGACATGGAGAGGCTGCCAGAGTTCTTAGTTGGCTTGGCCTTTAACTCCCTAGCGATTTCGTCCATTGCCATCTTGACCTATCGGCGGGCCCAGTCTCGCGCGACATATGTGTTCACTCTCGTGGTTGTCAACATCGTGGTGTTCTTTGTCACCTACCTGATGTCTTCTGCGGCAATAAGCACCAACGTCGGATTCGGACTATTCGCCCTGTTCGGAATCCTTCGGTTCAGGACAGGAACACTCCCCGTCATCGAGATGACGTATCTGTTCGCCGGAATAGCACTGGCCTCGTTTAACGCCCTTGCTCTGACTTCTCTCACCCTGGCTGAGGCAGTCATTGCCAATGTCGTGATCGTTGGATTGCTCGAGTTGCTTGGGGGCAAATGGCTTTCATCTCAACCACAGGTGCATTCGCTCATCTATGAACGCATCGAGCTGGTGCACCCCGGCCGTCGGCGGGAGTTGATTGCCGATCTCGAGAATCGCACCGGTCTGATCATCGCGGGAGTCGAGGTGGGTCAGATCAATTTCTTGAACGACACTGCGAAGATCTCTATTCGGGTACTGCCGACCACAACCAGTGACCTGGAACCCAGGACCTTCGCGCACGCGTCCGACGAGCAGTACGAGCAGTACGAATCGTGAGCATCGCCCCAGAACTTTCGCGACGAGCAAAGGAGAGCGAAGTGAACCCCGCAGCCGATGCTGCGGCGTCAAGGATGCCGTCGCAGCTGCGTCTCGCCCTAGTAGCCGGGCTGGTGTTCTTCTTCTTGGTCGGAGTCTCCTCTCTCGAGGCCGGAATTAAGATCATGGGCGCCGACACCCAGGAACGCCTTTTCTCGTCGGTGTCGAACCCGTTCGTTGCCTTACTGATCGGCATCCTCGGAACGGTTCTTGTGCAGTCTTCTTCGGCGAGCACATCGGTCATTGTGGGGCTGGTCGCCTCTGGTGCTCTCGGCGTTGATGCCGCGGTTCCGATGGTCATGGGAGCCAATATCGGCACAACCGTGACCAATACGCTTGTGTCACTGGGCCATGTGCGCCGGTCATCGGAGTTCAGGCGAGCCTTTGCTGCGGCGACAGTGCATGACTTCTTCAACATTCTGGCTGTGCTGGTCTTGCTTCCGCTGGAGATCGCTTTCGGGCTGATCCAGAAAATTGCCGAGGCAGGCAGTGAGCTACTCGTCGGTTCGGCGGGTTCGGAGTGGAACAGCCCGGTAAAGGTTTGGGTCAAGCGTCCTGTGGGTTGGTTGGAGTCCTTCTGGTCGGGGGTCGGTGCGGCCAACAACCTGCTAGGGACATTGATGCTGCTGACCGGTCTTGTTGTGATTCTGGTCACACTTGTGTTTATAACTCGCAACATGCGCCTGCTGGTAGCTCGCAAGGTTGAGCGTTCGATCAACTTGCTGTTGGGAAGGGGTGGTGGCGCTGTCGCCCTGCTCGCGGGGGCAGTCATCACTGTGGCGGTGCAGTCCTCAAGCATCACCACCTCAATCCTCATTCCACTGGCAGCGGCTGGGGTTCTCTCACTGCGAAATCTCTACCCAGTTACTCTCGGGGCCAACGTCGGAACCACCATTACGGCATTGCTTGCCGCGCTGGCCGCGTCAGTTCCTGAGGCTCTCACCGTTGGGCTTGCCCACACAACGTTCAACGTCCTGGGCATCGCCTTGCTCTATGTCCTTCCGTTCGCGCGAGATGTTCCGGTCCGGCTAGCCGAAGGTCTGGCCGATATTGCCGTCGAGCGCAGATACTTGGCAATCGGCTACGTGGGCGGCGCCTTCATCTTGGTGCCGCTAGTCGGAATCGCGTTGTTGAGCTGACTCGCAGCACATCGTGGAGCCTCCAGGCTAAGTCGGCGCCAGCACGTCGGTGAACCGGCCGGTCGCGCCCGCCGCTGCGGCGTTTCGACCCCACAGCAGGGTCCAAGTCCAGAACGCCGCGAAGGCGATCACCCCAATCGCGACCCTTATCGGCGTCGACAACGGCGACGGAGTTACAAACCCTTCAATTAGAGCGGCCACACCAAATACGGGGATGAGCCCAAGCACGATCGCCGCCGACCGTTGGCCCTCTTCGGCCAGCGCTGCGAAGCGGGTCTGATCACCCGGCGAGACCACAGCCCACCCCAACGCGAAACCGGCTCCGCCAGCCACGACGATGGCCGATATCTCCAGCAGCCCGTGAGGCATGATGAGGCCCCAAAACTGGGGAGCAGCGTCCGAAGCGTGAAACAACCCAGCCGCCAGACCTAGGAACGCACCGTTGGCCAACAACACGGCCGCAGTCCCGAGGCCGAGAGTTATACCAAGGGCGAAGGCCAGGAACGCGACCCGCACGTTGTTGATGAATACCTCGGTCGAAAACTGCTCGGCTGGTTCAGACGAGTAGTACTCCTCAAAGTCGACTTCGACGTACGCCGCCCTCGTAGTTTCGTCGGCTGTGGCTTCGAGTGCAGCGTCTGAGTTGGAGATCCACACCCCAAACACAAGAGCCGGCAGTACAAACAGCGCCGCGGCTAACGCAATACGCCAGCGATGGGCCCAAACCGCGGCCGGAAACACCACTGCGAAGAATCCGACGAATGCCCTACGAGCAGACGACTTGGTCCCGTAAATAACGCCGTTAGCTGCCCCCACCAACGTGGTTAGCGCGTTAATGAGCTGACGGTCACGGTGATGCGTACGCGCTGCAGACAAATCTGAGGACGCCGCGTGATACCGGTCGATGAGTTCGTCGACTTCCCGTGGCTCCAATTGCCTGGCGCGCTCGGTCAAGTCGCGAAGCCTGTCCCACTCTGGGCGTCGTGTCTCGATGAAGTGTCTGGTGTCCACTAGCCGCAACGGTACGTGTTCGAGCACCCCAAGCAGTACCTTCGTCGTCAATGACTGAACACGCGGCGGTTGGAGCAATGGCAGACGCTCGTCATGTTCTGCCAACCACGTTGCCGCCCGCGTGTGTGGTAACACCAGAAGGAGTGCTGCTCCAATTCCGGCCGGTGGGGCTCAGCACCCGGGTTATAGGCCGGCTAGTCGACCTTGCGATGCAGGCGATCGCAGCGGGCGTGATCCTCGGGATTATCGGACTGTCCTCTGCAGTGTTTCCCCAAGGGATCATCATCGCGTTGTGGGTGGTCACCGCTTTCCTGCTGTTTTTCGGCTTCCCGATTGCGTTCGAAACGCTCGGCGATGGTCGCACCCCAGGCCACCGGGCGGTCGGAACGAAAGTTATTGGCCTAGATGGTGGGCCAGTCCGGTTTCGTCAGGCTGCCATCAGAGCAATTCTGGTCATGGTCGACTTGTTCCTTACCTCGGGTTTCGCTGGCGCGGTTTCTATCTTGTCGACGCCTTCAGGCCAACGCCTCGGCGACATCGCCGCTGGAACGATGGTCGTTCGATTGTCCGACGCATCGATCTATGACTTGCCACGGTTCGAGTTGTCGCCGGGCGCCCGGACACAGGTTGCCAAGTGGGACCTTCGCCAACTCAGCGATTCAGACGTCGACCTTGCCAGGGACCTGCTGGCTCGCGGCTCGGAGCTGCGGCCAGGCGCCCAGCTCGACCTTGGCACGCGACTGTCGGACCACCTTGTCAAGCGGCTCGGCTCAAGACGGCCGAGCGGGATGACGATCGAACAACATTTGCAGACTGTTGTTGCGGCTCGTTCTGAGGCTGGGTCGCATCGCGTCGCAACCTGGTAACAGGCCTCGATGCACCTTCGCGCCGGCGTAGCTTGTTGCTTCTCGGCCTAACCTGAGCTGGTGACTAGCGCCGCCATCAGCACCAGTCGATCGGCCGACGCCACGACTTATCTAGACCATGCAGCATCTACGCCAATTCGGTCCGCCGCGCTCGCCGCCATGGTCGAACAACTCCGCGACTTCCACGGCAACCCAACTGGTGCTCACCGCGTCGCCCGCGAGGCCAGAAAGGCGCTCGAAGATGCCCGCGATCAGGTTGCGGCAATTGTTGGTGTATCGCCCCATGGTGTCGTCTTTACCAGCGGCGGAACCGAGGCCGACAATCTGGCCGTTTGTGGCGTTGTGGCGGCGCGCGGCGGCGTGGCGGTATGCGGCTCGACCGAACACCACGCAGTGCTCGACCCCGTGCTACATCTCGGCGGGCGCACCGTAAGGGTCGATTCTGGGGGTCACACCGATCTAGACCACCTGGCCGATGTCATCGACGAGGATGTATCGCTCGTGTCGATCATGGCGGTCAACAACGAGACGGGTGTTGTCGCCGACCTGGCCGGAATTGCAGCCGTCGTTAGGGCCAACGCTCCCACGGCGGTGTTTCACAGCGACGCGGTGCAGGCTTCCAACTGGCTCGACCTTGGTCGGGTGTTCGACTATGTCGATGCCATGAGCCTTGCCGGCCACAAGTTCGGCGGCCCGAACGGCAGCGGCGTACTTGTCATCCGCGACGCCGTGAAGATTGAGCCCTTGGTTCGCGGTGGTGGTCAAGAACAAGAACGGCGATCTGGCACTCAGAATGTTGCCGCCGCGGTTGCGTTCGGTGTCGCTATCGAACTCACCCAAACCGACCGCACCAATCAGGTGGCGCGGATCACAGAGTTGAGCAATCGGCTACTCGATGGCGTCACAGCTATTGCTGGTGTTGAGGCCAGCGTGGCTACAGAGTCGCGGGTCCCTGGGCTATGCCACTTCACAACGAGCGTCGAATCTGAGGCGCTGCTGTTTCTACTCGAGCAGGAAGGCATCATGGCCTCGGCAGCATCATCGTGTGCCTCTGGTGCTCTTCAGCCATCGCATGTGCTGACAGCCATGGGTCGCACCGATACCCAAGCGGCCGGTGCGCTTCGTCTGTCGATGTCGCACTCCAGCACCGCCGCCGACGTCGAGCATCTGTTGTCGGTGTTACCGAATTGCGTTGACCAGCTGACATGCGGTCAAGCATGAGGGTGCTTGTCGCAATGTCTGGCGGCGTCGACTCGTCGGTGGCTGCGGCCTTGATGGTCGAGTATGGCCATGATGTTGCTGGCGTCACGCTGAAGCTTTGGGGTGGGGATTCTGACTCGGGTTGTTGTTCGGTGTCCGATGTCGACGACGCTCGGCGGGTAGCTCAGCAACTCGACATCGACCACCATGTCTTCAACTTCAGCGACGACTTCAATCGTCACGTTGTTGAGCCATATGTTGTCGACCACGCGGCCGGACTCACTCCAAACCCGTGCATCGAATGCAACCGTTATCTCAAGTTCGATCGACTGCTCGAACGTACTCGGGTGCTCGGTTTCGATCGGCTGGTCACCGGGCATCACGTCAGGATGATCGAAACCACCGAGGGCCTGAGGCTCGCGCGGTCGGCCGATTCGGCCAAGGATCAGTCCTATGTGCTGCACATGATCAGCGTCGCCGACTTGGCCACGTGTCTGTTTCCGTTAGGTGAGATGACAAAGTCCGAAGTTCGCGATCATGCCCATCGGCTCAACTTACGCACGGCAGGCAAACCCGACAGCCAGGACCTCTGCTTCGTCACCAAGGCCTCAGGGCGGGCCAAGTTCCTCGCCGACCGGATCGAACTCCACTCCGGCGATCTCGTCGACGCCGACGGCAACACGGTGGGTCGAACCGACAGCGTCGAACTAGTTACCATCGGTCAACGCCGCGGCCTCGACCTTGGCGGCTCCGGCGATCGTCGTTACGCCGTCGATGTCGACGTACCTCGTCGTCGAGTAGTCATCGGGAACGCGGCCGATCTCGTATCAGTCGGAGTCCGCCTCGAAAGCCACGTCTGGGTCGACGGTCCGGTTTCGGGGCCGGTCGCGGTTCAGGTGTCGGCTCACGGGGCTG
>JAADHX010000210.1 GCA_013151655.1 Actinomycetota bacterium | reverse complement strand
GCCCAACCAGACACGGCGATCGGTCAGCCCGCGCCCGTATTTTCTGGTCTCGGTTTCGACGGCACCCCTACAGAGATCAGAGCCGACGGCACCGCTCGGTTGATTGGGTTCTTCGCTCACTGGTGCCCGCACTGCCAGAGAGAACTTCCAAGTACGGTCGACTGGCTCGAATCCAACGATCTCCCAGATGGCGTAGAGGTTGTTGCCATTTCCACTGCTGTCGACGAAGCGGCCCCGAACTTTCCACCGTCAAGCTGGTTCGCCCGCGAAGACTGGCCGGCGACAGTCATTGTCGACTCGAGCAGCGGGGCGTTGACCGAAGCATTCGGCCTGACCGGATTCCCGTTCTGGGTAGCCGTCAACGGTGACGGAACGGTGGCCGCCCGTGTCAGCGGCGAGCTTGACGTCGCTGGGTTCGAAGCCCTTCTAGCCACGGTAACGCCGGGAGGTGCCGTCACCGAGTCTGCTGCCGGGATTCGACTCGTAACCGCCAACGATGGCGCCCAGATTCAGGAAAACCCACCCGCCAACCTGGTGATCCTCGATGTAAGAACTCCAGAAGAGTTCGAAGCCGGCCATCTCGAGGGCGCCATCTTGGTTGACTTTTATGATGACGACTTCGCCGATCAATTGGCGGAGCTCGACCCAGACGTTCCGTACCTTGTGTACTGCCGATCAGGAAACCGCAGCGGTCAAACCACACCAATCCTCGCCTCGCTCGGTTTCGACGATGTGGCCGATATCGACGGCGGAATTGTGGCCTGGACCGACGCCGGCCTCCCGGTAGTCACCGACTAACCAAGTGCGCTTACGGTGGATTAGCCCCACCCAAAGCGTTTCGGCACCACGCACCCACCGCCAGAGTGCACAAACCCCGCCCAAAGATCTTGGCGGGCAGATTTCTTGTGACCGGTTGGGGCTGAGACGCGTCATACCGTCAGACCCGCTTTAGTGCGACCTAGAAACTTGGAGTAGCCCGATGCTGAAATCTCGACTTGTCCCGACAATCGCTGTTCTGTTCACTTTGGCCATAATCGCAACCGCGTGCGGCGACTCGAACGGCGACACCGCAAGTGACGCCGCAGCGCAAACAGTTGCACCCTCAGCCGAAGGCGTCATCGATGGCGAACTGTTCGACTTCGCGCTTGTACAAGAAACCGAGTTCGCTTTCGAGGCCGACCCAACCGACCCAGGTCGCGGCATCTTCCGCGTAGTCACCACCGAACCGATGATTTGCACCATTGTCTGGGGCGAGACCGACGAATTCGGCAACTTCAACAACAGCCTCTCCATGAACGGCACGGGCATCATCAACCACGACGTGGTTTTGCCTGGCGCCGAACAAGGCGTCGAGTACCAATTTCGAGTCCAGGGCTCAACCGCCGACGGAACCCAGTACCGCTCCGAAACCGGCACCTTCACCATCCCCGTCACAGAACCGATCGAAGGCGATGCGATCGGTAACGGCGACGAAATGGTCGTGCACGGCGCCAACCTCGCACTCGATTCGACCATCGTCGAAGCGAGCTCGACCTTTGGCAATGGCTGGGAAGCCGAAAATGCGATAGATGGCGACAACAACACCGAGTGGGCCACCAGCGGCGATGGCGATGACGGATTCATCACCATCGACCTTGGTAGCGAGCAACAAGTAGTTGGCGTCGAATTCTGGACCCGTTCCATGCTCGACGGCACCGCCACCGCCGACATGTACACCATCACCATCGATGGTGATGAAGTGCTCGGTCCGTTCCCCGCGGGTAACCCTGCCAATCCGGCCTTCAGCACCGTCGACTTTGCCGGTCAAGAAGTTCGCTTCGACATCGTGTCGTCAACCGGTGGAAACGTCGGCGCCATCGAAGTCAGGCTGTTCGCACCAGCCGATGGCGACGACACGGACGACAGCGCCGATAGCTGACCGCCGCCAGAAACACATCCTGCAACAAAGGAACAGGGAAATGGATGAAACAAAATCAAACATTAAAATAGCCGCATGGCTCGGGGGCACGGGCGGGCGAGTTGCTCGCATCGTTCTGGGCGCTGCGCTTGTTATCGCTGGCGTTGCCATCGGTGGCGTGGCCGGCACCATCGTTGCTCTCATCGGTCTCGTACCGATCGGGCTCGGCATGTCGAACCGGTGCCTCATCTCGAAAGCCATCGGCGCCCCATGGAAGGGCCAAGACGCTATCGATATGACTAACTCGTGAGCAGATCCCTCATGCGCCCAGCGGTTGGAGAGCCAGCGCCGGCGATCCAGTTGAGTGACGCATTGGGGAACGCCTGGCGCATGGAGGATCAGCGCGGCCGTAACGTCGTGCTGATCTTCCATCGTCACATTCATTGACTGCCCTGTGCAGCTCACGCGGTCGCCGTG
This sequence comes from Actinomycetota bacterium, assembly GCA_013151655.1. Taxonomy (GTDB): domain Bacteria; phylum Actinomycetota; class Acidimicrobiia; order Acidimicrobiales; family Poriferisodalaceae; genus JAADHX01. The sequence goes on along the minus strand of JAADHX010000210.1, from coordinate 6,778 downwards.
CGCGATCGCCTCGGCGACCTTGGCGACAATACCGATGTTGTTCTCGTTACCTTTACCGAACCTGCCAATGTCGAAAGCTACTCACGCCACAACCGCCTCGACTTTCCGATCCTCATCGATGTCGATCGCGACGCGTACCGAAGCTTCGGCCTCGGGCGGGGATCAGCGTGGCGCATATATGGTTGGCGGGCGATGCGCCGCTACGTGCAGATCTTCAAGTCTGACGGATTCAAAGGTCTAGGTAGACCCACCGAGGACACACTGCAACTCGGTGGCGACTTCATAGTCGACACCGAGGGTCAACTTATCTACGGATTCTGGGGCGACGGACCAGACGACCGGCCCTCAGTAGACGAACTCATCTCGGTTCTCAAGGGCGCTGGTTAACGCATGGAGTCCACTAACCGCTCGACGGCCATCACGGGGTGGCTCTACGTTGGCGTCCAGGGCGTGCTCATTGTTGCCCTCGTTGTGCTTCCGAGCCGCGACGACTGGCCAACTCCCGACTGGCTCGCCTCGGTTGCCGGAGTTCTGTTCTTTGGTGGCTTCGTCATCATGGCCGTTGCTGCGCTTGGGCTGCGTTTGGCCCTAACTGCTACGCCAGTGCCAAACGGCCGAGGCAAGCTCACCACCACTGGCCTCTACCGATACGCGAGACACCCCATCTATACCGGGGTTCTGGCCGTTGTCGTGGCTATGACGCTGCGGTCTAGCAGCTTCATCAGCCTCGCCGTCGCTGCCGTCGCGGTGCTGTTCTTCAATCAGAAGGCGCGATGGGAGGAAGCCCGCTTAGCCGAACATTTTGACGACTATCGGGCCTACGCCGACGTCACTCCGAGGTTTGTGCCTCGCCCGTGGAAGTAGTGGCTTGGGCCTGAATCGCGCCAAGCATTCTTGCTCGGTCGACGGAGGTCAGTCGAATCGCACCATGGTCGGCTGTTAAGGAGATCACATCGCGAGTTTCAGCCAATACCACTTCGCAGCGCGAACACCCGGCCAGGTGTTCAATGGCTGCTTCTTCCTCTTCGGGCGAGACATCACCCTCAAGTAGATCGGTGATGCGTTCGGCCAGATCTTCGCAACGCACTAGATGACCCCAGCGTTGCGAACCAGCTGTCGCAGCGACGATCGGCCGCGGTTCACACGCATCTTGGCCGCTGAGTGACCAATGCCGAGCACCTCAGCAACGTCGCGCATCGGTAGACCCTCGACATCTCGTAGAACAACGGCGATTCTCTCGTCGTCGCGCATCGCGGCAAGCGCAACAGCTAGGCGGCTGGCAACCTCGGCAGCAATTGCAGCCTCGGCGGGGCATGCACCCGGCGCGGGTACAACGGGGAATTTGTCGGGAGCAGTGGGCACTTCGCGACGCTTTCGCATGGATGCGATCGCTTCGCGGTAGGCAATCTGAAGCAGCCATGCTCGCTCGCGGCGATCGTCTTCGATCTGATCGAGTCGCTGGAGGGCCTTTAAGAAAGTGCGCTGAGCAACGTCTTCGGCGTCGGCTCGATTCCACAACACCCGGTAGCCAACGTTGAAGACTGAGTCAATGTGGGCCTCGAATAGGGACTCGACTCGGGCCGCGACCGAACGCGATGTCGTGGTTGTGCCCATGCGGTTCGAAACACTGCCGGCCGAATCCGAATTCCCCACTTTGCGCACTCCGGCAGTCGGCGCTCTGGGTGTTTGCCCGGGTCTGGTTCGACATGGCCAGAGTGTTACCGGTGATACCGCCATGGGTCGTTTGGCCCTACCAGCGACCGACGGACACCTGTACCGTAACTGCGACTCGATCAAGGTGTAGTTGATGAACGCAGCGCCCAAGAAACGTCGAAAGCCAGCAGCTCGGCAGCAACCGAAACCGCCATCACAGGCTCAGTCGAAACCGCGTCGTCAGCCGAACCGTGGCACAGCCGCCAAATCCACACGCACACCCAAGTACGTCGGATTTGTTGTGCTGGCAATTGGCGCCATCGTGTTAGCGGTCATCGTTTCGCGCGGCTCCGATGAGGCTGCCGACCCAAACGTAGCTTCGGCGAGTGTCGAGTTTGTCGGCACTGACTTCGCGTTCGCGCCCGGGGCGCTTACCGGTCTCGCTGGGCAACTAGAGGTGACCCTAGTCAACAATGGCCCTGGAGTTCACAACCTCGCGGTACTAAAGGAAGGCATCGAGATATCGACGTTCGCTGAACACACCGACGACATGAACCTAGCGTTCATTCCGCTCATTTCACCCGACAACGACGCGTCGACCTCGTTGGATATCGAGGCTGGCACCTATCAAGTGGTTTGCATCATTCCCGGCCACCTTGCGGCGGGCATGAAGGCCGAGCTCGTAGTGAAGGACTCGTCTCAGCCAGCCGACGGCTAGCTCATGGCTCCTGCCGAAGCCGACTGAAGAAGCACTACACCACCCCGAACGTCTTGGCCCCAGGCTAACCAGCAACAGCTTCGACGGCCTTGAACAGCTGTATGAAATTACCGCCAAGCACCTGATCGACCTCGTCGCTCGTCATACCCCGGTTCAGTAGGCTCGCTGCTACGTCTGGGAACTGTTCATAGGTCGTGAGTACTGGTTTGTAGTTGGCATCCATGTCGGTTCCGATCGACACATGGTCGATGCCGACCACATCGACGAGGCGACATATCTCGGCGCAGTAATCGTCGAGCGTTGTTTGGATAACACCCGATGGCCAGGCTCCGATTAGTCCGCCACCATCGGCCACAGCAGTCGCGTGCTCAACCGAAAGCAAACGAGGATGATCAGACCCAGCCGAGGCCAAGTGGCTGTGCGAGATCATGATCGGCGCAGTCGACGCATCGAGCGCGGCGACGGTGGCCTCGAACGTAGCGTGGGCCAGATCGACGATCATGCCAAGGCGGTTCATTTCGGTTACGACCTCTCGACCGAACGTTGTGAGACCGCCATGGACGCTGTCTTCAGTCTGGATATCGCCAAGCTCATTGACGTGGTAGTGCACCAACGTGATCGACCGAACACCATCGGAGTACGCGTCATCGAGACCACCGAGTTGTCCATCGAGAAAGTCGGCGCCCTCGCAACTAACGAACACGCCGGGGATATCGCCGCTAGCCACCTCGACGATGTCGCCAGAACTCAGCACCGCGGCCACCGTGTGGCCGTCGATAAGGGCGTCCATGGCGTTGATCTGGCGACGGTGATCAGCCACCGCCTCGCCTGGCTCGAACGAGCGCATCGCGTGCAGTCCGCCGTCGGCACCAAGACCAATAAGCACCATGTCGGCAACAGTGGCCGAGTTGACCACAGCTACCTCGCCGAGAAGCGACGACTGCACCGCTGCCGCGGCATTCTCGGCGCCAAGCATGAGCGCCATCGGTGAGGTCGGGTCGAGCCCGCCTAGAAAGCACCGCCCAGGATGGGCATGGACGTCGACCCAGGGACCGTGGCTATGGCGTTCGCTCGATTGGTTGATCATTCACAACCACACTAATCAACAGACCCGACGTGGCTGCGCAGCGGCGCAACGCACTAGTGTCGAACGATGGCCCCAGAAGATCAGTCATCGTCAGCAATCGAGCGGATCGTGGTGCCAGGGCAGGGCCGCCTCCCGCAGTTCTGCCACGCCACAATCGCCGATGGGTGGATCCACGTTTCGGGCACGCTCGGCACCCTTCCCGATCAGATGGACCTGATCGAGGGCGGTACCGGACCCGAAACAACCCAAACAATGCGCAACATTGAGACGATTCTTGAAGCCTGCGGAGCGACCCTTCGCGACGTCGTCAAAGTCTCAGTGTTCCTGGCAGACATGGACACATTTCCGGCCATGAACGCAGCCTATTCTGACGTCATGGGGACCGACCCTCCAGCCAGAATCACGGTAGGCCGCGCTGGTCTGGCACTCAACGGAGCTGTCGAAATCGAATGCGTCGCGTATCGGCCATCATCATGATGCGTGAGCAACGGCTGAATCCAGTCAAGGACGACGACGCAACCGATGCCCAGGCCCAGTTGCTTGATCGGCTGCGTCGCCCCGACGGCTCGGTGCTAAACATCTTCCGCACCTTGGCCAACCATCCTGACCTGGCGCGACGGTGGCTCGTGTTCGGCAACCATATCCTTGCCAAATCGACCCTGTCGCCGCGAGTCCGCGAACTCGCCATCCTGCGAGTCGGCTGGTTGTGCCAGAGCGAGTACGAATGGGGTCAACACCTGCTCATCTCGCTCGACCTCGGCATCACCGCGTCCGAAATCAAGCGACTACAAGACGAAACCATCGCCGCCGAGTGGGCTCCAAGCGAAGCCGCGGTGCTGCACGCCACTGACGAACTGCACGCCGACAAAGTCATCTCGGCCCCGACATGGTCCGTCCTAAGTGAGCACTACACCGACCAGCAACTCATGGACCTGGTCTTTACCGTTGGGCAATACACCCTCGTATCGATGGCGCTTAACACCTTCGGCGTGCAACGCGACCAAGGGGTTCCAGGGTTCGAAGCATGACCAACTCCACCAGCACGTGCTTTGATTCCGCTGGCCACCGGGGCAACTGGGGTGGCGACCGCCCCACTAGGCCAGTTGTGGTTAACCAATGACGGGCTCACTTGTCGGCGATGGTTCATCGCTTCGGTACGTGAACCTGCACGAGCGATGGGCCAATGAGCTCCAAGAACTCGAATATGCGTGTTTTCCGACCGTCACCAGAGACGAGTTATACAGCGCCCCTGAGTTAGCAATGTTGGCCCGCGAGTTTCCGGCCGGGAACTTCGTCGTACTCGATGGCGACAAACCAATCGCGATGGGGCTTGGGGTTCGGGTCGACTTCGACTTCGGTAGCCCTCAACACTCGGTAAAGGATCTTGTGACCAGCAACAGCACCGGCGATGACCCCGGTGGGCGTTGGTACTACGGAACCGACATTTCAGTCGACCCAGCGTACCGTCGCCGCGGCATCGGCCAGAATCTTTATGGGCTACGCAAAAAGGTCTGTCGCGATCTAAACCTGCGCGGCATCGTGGCTGGTGGTGTGATCCCCGGATACGCGGATCATAAAACGACCATGACAGCGGCGCAGTACGTCGAGGCCGTTACCGCTGGAGAGCTCTACGACGCAACGTTGAGTTTCCAACTCGAAAATGGGTTCGAAACACGTGGTGTGCTGGAGAACTACCTAGAAGACCCGGCCGTCGACAGCTGGGCATCACTTATCGTCTGGTCAAACACCGAATTCGCCTAAACCCTGGCCATTAACCGATCGACTCGTCCGTTTGTGGGCACGAGGCTCTAAATGGCGAACGGGTCCCCTGATCTCAATGCGCCGAGCGCTCACCGTATGTGATGTTTCGCCGCATGTGTCCCCTGCAAAAGTCGCGGTGAGTTAACATAGACTTTTGCGTTCCAGTACTTTCTGGGGGGAGGCAGGTGGTGAAACCCAGCAATGCTCGGACCTTTGCAGACGTGCTCGCGGCAGCGCGTTCTGGCGACAGCTGGGCCTACGATCGACTATATCGCCAGCTTGCTCGTTCGATTACGGGGTTCGTGACTGTCCGTGGCGCCGAAGATCCTGAAGCGATGACCAATGAAGTCTTCCTCAAGGCGTTCCGGGCATTGGATAGCTTCGATGGTGAAGAGCCTGACTTCGGCAGTTGGGTCTTTTCGATTGCTCGCAATGCCCTGATCGATGGCCACCGTCGCTCGGCCAGGCGCCCTCAACTAGCAGGCCACGCCGACGTCGACATCAAGGTATCGCCATCGGCCGAGGCCGAAGCGATGGACGTTCTGTCAATTGAAAGAGTTACCTCCATGTTGGCTCCGCTCTCCGACGATCAGCGCGAGGTAATCACTCTGAGACTGGTTGCCGACCTCAGCCTGGCCCAAGTTGCCGAGATCGTCGGCAAGCCCATTACTGCAGTGAAAGCGCTGCAACGCCGAGGAATAAGGCGCCTTCAGAAAGAAATTGACGAAACAGGGGTCTCCTGACGAACCAACCAGACGTTAACCCTGGTGAGATGAACGACGACGCCCTCACCGACGCAGAGATCGAATCTCTGCTCGAGTACGAAAACCCGGGTGCCATCAACGAACCCCTCGCCCATTTTGTTGCCGACGCTCGGGCTATTGTCGCCAACATCGAGCCCGCAAAACCCTCGCCTGCTCTACTCGAGTTCATTGACGTTTCGGCCCCGACAATACCAATCCGTATCACCACGCCCGCGGTCGAAGTTGTTGAGTTGATCGAGATCGATCGTTCGGTGGTGTTGCACAGATCCACCAAGAGACGCGTCGTCTCAGCTGCGGCGATATTTGCCCTCGTCGGCGGAGTATTTGTCAGTGCTGTTGCCAGCGGTCCAGGCTTCGGGGCTGGCGATGAGTCTGTGGTTGCGATCGGTTCATCGACGTCCTCCGCCATCGCCGATGCCGCCCGAGATACGGGCCAAGACCCTACCCAAGACTCCGCGAAGGGCGATGAGGTCAATGCAGCCGCTGGCGCAACCAGCACATCAAGCCAAGGTGTCAGCGGCTCGTCTTCGGCACGGCAGGGGCAAGGCTCAGCGGCGACTTCAGGCTCAGAGCCCCCCGGTTTATCTCCAACCTCGGCATCTATCGGCTCGACCTCGGATGCCCAAGTCTCGGCCACAACTTCGCCGACCACCAGCTCATCAACGACTTCTACTTCGTCGAGCAGCACCTCCGTTCCGTCGACTGTCGCGAACCAATCATTCTCGTATTCGGTATCGGGCATCGGCTCGGTGACGGTGAGTGTTATTGATGGTTACGTTGCATTCTCGGGTGCGA
>JAADHX010000434.1 GCA_013151655.1 Actinomycetota bacterium | reverse complement strand
CGGCTCGTGGGCTCGATGCCAGCCCTATCAGCGAGATCCTCGTCGAGCAGAGCATTAAAGGCTGGAAAGAGTACGAACTTGAGGTCATGCGCGACCACGCCGACAACTGCGTGATCATATGCTCGATCGAAAACGTCGACCCGATGGGTGTACACACCGGCGACTCCATAACCGTTGCTCCCCAACAGACCCTGTCCGATGTCGAGTACCAGGAACTCCGTGACGCGTCCTTTGCGTGCTTGCGTCGAGTCGGTGTCGAGACCGGCGGCTCGAACGTGCAGTTTGCGGTCAACCCAGTTGACGGTGAGATCATCATCATCGAGATGAACCCCCGTGTCTCTCGCAGTTCGGCTTTGGCGTCGAAGGCCACCGGCTTTCCGATCGCCAAGATTGCCGCCCGTCTTGCCGTTGGCTACACCCTCGACGAAATCCCCAACGACATCACTAAAATGACCCCGGCCAGTTTTGAGCCAACCATCGACTATGTCGTGACCAAGATCCCCAGATGGGCGTTCGAAAAGCTCCCAGGCTCCAGCGGCGTACTCGGCCCCCAAATGCAGTCTGTTGGCGAAGTTATGGCCATCGGCCGCACCTTCCCCGAGAGCCTTCAAAAGGCTTTCCGTAGTCTCGAACAGGGTCGCTTCGGCCTAAACGCCGACCCAGCCGAGGACAACTACGAACACCTAAACGACGACGAACTGCTTCACCAATCCACCATCCCCACTCCAGACCGTTTGTTTCAAGTCGAGGCTCTGTTTCGCCGTGGCCTGAGCATCGAACAAATTCACGAGGCCAACTTCATCGACCCGTGGTTCCTCGATCAGATGCTCATGATCACCGAGGAGCGCGTCGCTATCGAAGCCACAGGATTCGACGAGATGGACCGGCGGGCGTGGCGTCGAGCAAAACGGCTCGGATTCTCCGATGTGCAGCTCGGCTACCTGCTTGGCCGAACCGAGGCCGACGTCAGGGCGGCTCGGCTCGAGGCCGGGGTCAGGGTCACTTTTAAGACCGTCGACACCTGTTCGGCAGAGTTCGACGCCGAAACGCCGTACCACTATTCAACGTACGAAGACGAAGACGAAGTCAAGCCAGGAACCAGGCCCCGCATTCTCATTCTCGGGTCTGGCCCAAACCGCATCGGTCAAGGCATCGAGTTCGACTACTGCTGCGTCCATGCAAGTTTTGCGCTCGGCGATGCCGGGTACGAAACAGTCATGGTCAACTGCAACCCCGAAACCGTCTCCACCGACTACGACACCAGCGATCGGCTCTACTTCGAACCCCTCACCTACGAAGACGTCATGAATGTCATCGACGCCGAGAATCCAGTCGGAATCGTTGTATCGCTAGGTGGTCAGACTCCCCTAAAGCTGGCCAACGAACTGCCGGCAGACCTCATCTTGGGCACCTCGCCAGAATCAATCGATCTGGCCGAGGACCGCGAGCGTTGGAACGCATTGTGCGCCCAACTCGAAATCCCCCAACCTCCCGGTGGCACAGCGGTCGAGGTGGATGAGGCACTCGCGATCTGCGAACGGATTGGTTACCCAGCGCTCGTCAGGCCTTCGTACGTGCTTGGTGGTCGAGCCATGACCATCGTCTACGACGACGAGTCTTTGCGGGCCGCCATGTTGGAACTTGCGAGCTACGGCTCGTTGGGGCGCGAGGGCGGCCTTTCAGCGGAGCGACCGGTGCTCATCGACCGTTTCCTCGAAGACGCCACCGAGGTCGACGTCGACTCGGTTCGCGACGAAACCGGCGACTGGGTGCTCGGCGGAATCATGGAACACGTCGAAGAGGCTGGGGTTCATTCGGGCGACTCAGCTTGTGCCATCCCGCCTCCAAACCTCGCTGCCCAGACCATCGCGGTCATCGAGAACTACACCAGACGCATCGCCGAACGGCTCCAAGTGGTGGGGTTGTTGAATGTGCAGTTCGCGGTCAAACAGGGTCAAGTGTTTGTTATCGAAGCCAACCCGCGGGCCAGTCGAACTGTGCCGTTCGTGGCCAAGGCGACCAATGTCCCCATCGCCAAAGTTGCAGCCCGCGTAATGGCCGGATCCACTCTCGAAGAACTGCGATCTGAGGGGTTACTCACCGACCCGATCGATGGCGGTCATGTCGCAGTTAAAGAAGCTGTGTTGCCGTTCCAACGGTTCCCCGATGTCGACACCGTGCTTGGCCCCGAAATGCGCTCGACCGGTGAAGTTATGGGCATCGACTCGAGCTTCGGGTTGGCTTTCGCGAAGAGTCAGATGGCAGCAGGCGGCGCCTTGCCGCACTCGGGGATCGTGTTCATTTCGGTGGCCGATCGCGACAAGGAGGCAAGCCTCGGTGCAGCTCAACTGCTGGTCGACCTCGGCTTCGGCGTAGCCGCGACATCTGGCACTGCGACATTCCTGGCCGACAACGACATCCAGGTTGCCCACGTTGTGGCCAAGATCACCGAAGATGGTGTGCAGGGCGCCGGAATCGACGCCGTCGAAATGCTCGAAGATGGCCAGATCCAGCTCGTCATCAACACCCCCAAGGGCTCTGGACCACGCTCGGACGGACGCCAGATCAGGCGGGCAGCAACCGCGGCAGGCGTTCCATGCATAACCACGGTCGCCGCGGCCAAAGCTGCAGCTGTTGGGATGCACGAGTGGCGCAACAGTGAGTTAACCGTTACCAGCCTCCAAGAGTTTCATGCTCGGCTCTAGGAGCCGTTCGTCCACGTCGGCACGAGCGGCCGTCGATCTCACAACTGAAATTGGGTCCGTCACGTTGCCGGCTCCGGTAATGACGGCCTCAGGCACAGCCGGCCACGGAGACGAACTGGCAGCATTTTTTGATCTGTCGGTGCTTGGCGCGATTGTGGTGAAGTCGCTAGCTCCCTTCGCGTGGCAAGGTAACCCCGCGCCTCGAGTCCACGAAACTGCCGGCGGCATGATCAACAGCGTGGGCCTACAAGGCCCTGGCGTGGTCGCTTGGCGAAAAGACGAACTGCCGGCGCTACGCCGCAGCGGAGCGCGTGTCGTGGCCAGCATCTGGGGTCGAACTATCGACGACTACAGGGTCGCAGCCGAACAACTTGTCGGTGCCGAGGGTGTGATTGCCGTCGAGGTAAACGTCAGCTGTCCAAACCTTGAAGACAGCAAGCGAATGTTCGCCCACGACCCAGCTATGGCCGCGGCGGTCATTGAAGCCACCGAAGTTTGCGGATTTCCGCGTTGGGCCAAGCTGAGCCCGAACGTGACCGACATAACCGAGATTGCCGGTGCGGTGTTCCGCGCCGGTGCCGAAGCGGTAACCCTGGCCAACACGGTCATGGGCCTCGTAATCGACATCGAGACTCGTTTACCGGTGCTCGGAGGCGGAGGAGGAGGCCTTTCAGGCCCCGGAGTTCGGCCCGTAGCGCTCCGCGCCGTGTACGAAACCCAGGCGGCGCACCCGGATTTACCCATTATCGGCGTTGGCGGAATCTGCACCGCCGAGCACGCGGTCGAGTTCCTGATGGCGGGAGCCTGCGCCGTGCAGGTCGGTACTGCCGCGTTCGCGGACCCTCGGGCTTCTAACCTCGTGCAGACCGGCTTAACCGAGTGGTGTCGAAACCACGAGATCGAGTCGGTCAGACAACTAATCGGCACCGCTCACCAATCTTAAGAAACTCCGCAACTTGGCTGAGCACCTGTCGACGGACCATCGAGACACCAACAAAACCCGGGGAACTAAATGAGCGCTCAAGCAACAGCAACCAAAGTCGATGTCGACGTTCGCGACCGGCTCGCACTGGTACTCGACGTCGACGACCTAGTTGCCGCCACCCGCTTGGCCAAACAGATGCAGCCATATTTTGGCATCGCCAAGGTTGGGCTCGAACTGTTCAGCGCCTACGGGCCCGACTCGGTCGCGGCGCTGGCCGACATGGGCTACGACGTATTCCTCGATGCCAAGCTGCACGATATTCCCAACACCGTAGGCAAAGCGGCCAGGGTCCTTGGTGCTGTTGGCGCTCGTTATCTCACCCTCCACGCATTCGGCGGCGTCGACATGCTCAAGGCCGGTGTCGAAGGTCTCACGATTGGCGCTGAGCGGGCCGGGCTCGAAACGCCGACCGCGCTGGCAGTGACCATCCTCACCTCCGACGGAGATGCACCTCCGCACATTCTCGCCAAACGAGTTCAGATAGCGTTAGAAGGCGGCTGTGGTGGAATCATCTGCGCTGCTAGCGACGTGACCGAAGCCAAGCAGTACGCACCACGATTCACCACCGTTGTGCCAGGGATTCGTTTGGCTGGCACCGACAGCCACGACCAAGCCCGCGTTGCCACACCAGCCGACGCCATAGATTCTGGCGCCGACATTTTGGTCATCGGACGCACCGTCACCGAAGCCGACGACCCCATCGCAGCAGCCGAAGCCGTCACCGCCGAAGTACGAAACGCGCTGAGTTAGTCCAGCGGCATCGCGACACCTGTGGTATCGCTCTACTCGCTGAGTTAGTCCAGCGGCATCGCGACACCTGCGGTATCGCTCTACTCGCTGAGTTAGTCCAGCGGCATCGCGACACCTGCGGTATCCCACGTTGACCAAGTCTGGTCTAGTCCATACACTTACGGCATGGTGATCAATGTGTACGAGGCCAAGACACAGCTATCGAAGCTATTGGAGCGCGCCGCAAATGGCGAAGAGATCATTCTTGGCAAGTCGGGTAAGCCACTGGCGCGGCTTGTGCCTTACCGGGAGACGAAACAGCCTCGCCGGCCGGGGCGTCTAGCGGGAAAGATCAAGATTGCCGACGATTTCGATGAGACGCCAACCTGGCTGATCGATGAGTTCGAATCGGCGCAGTGAACCTGCTTCTGGATACTCACGTGTTGTTGTGGTGGGCTTCTGGCAGCGGGCTCGACGATCGGGCGATCGGCGTGATCTCCGATCCGGGCAATCTCGTTTACGTCAGTGCCGCCTCCATCTGGGAGGTCAGTGTCAAACAAGCGCTTGGTAAATTGTCAGTCGATGGCGATCTGGATGCCATGGTGGCCGACGAGTTCGAACCTCTTGATATCGGGTTCGTTCACGCTCGCGTGGCGGGTGAACTCCCCGCTCATCATCGTGATCCGTTTGATCGGATTCTCATCGCCCAAGGCAAGGTAGATGGCTTGACCATCCTGACCCGCGATCGAGAGTTCTCGAACTACGACGTTTCGTTGATGCAAGTCTGAGTCGAGATCAAAAGCGCTTGGTCGGCAATACTGACCTGGTGAAGAAGTCCAGCCTTCGAACATATGTAGTTCTGCTCAGAGGAATCAATGTTGGCGGTCACCGCAAACTGCCGATGGCCGACCTGCGCTCCCTTTGTGCCGAAGCTGGGCATACGTCGGTCGCCACCTACATTCAGAGCGGCAACGTGGTTCTTCGGTCCTCGATGGACGCTCCGCAGGTTCAAGCCGACCTCGAGGAGCGCCTGCTGGTGAGACTCGATAGCGCCGTGCCTGTAGTCGTGCGTACCCGCAGCGAACTCGAATATCTGGTCGAGAACCCACCGTTCGACATGCGCGACCTCGACCCGGCCAAGGTCGTCGTCATGTTCAGCTCCACGACTCTCGATTCGCCCCTCGCAACTATCGACGCCGCCGGGTTCGCGCCAGAACGCGTTGCTGCGACTGCACACGAGCTCATCCTCGACCTGCCAGAGGGCCAAGGGCGATCGAAGCTGGCAGCAGCGGTGGCCAAAACTGCGATGGGTAAGGCTGCCACAGGGCGGAACTGGCGCACTGTCCTGAAGCTCCTTGAAATGACCAAATCTGTCGACTTGGCTGACTGACATCCAGCCGCGTTGGCCATGCCTGAGCGGGCGCCATGCGAGCCAGATAGAGTCTCGACTATGAGCTCGCCGCCATCCCTGAGTCCGGAGCAGCGTCAAGCTGCCCTCGCCAAAGCCGGAGAGGCCCGCCGCGTTAGGGCCGAGGTCAAGAACAAGCTCAAGATGCGCATAATTAGCTTCGATGAGCTGTTGGTCGAAGCCGAGACCGATGACATCATCGCCAAGCTAAAGGTCCTCTCGGTACTTGAATCGCTGCCGGGCGTTGGCAAGGTGAAGGCCCGCCGCGCGATGGACGAGGTCGGTATCGCTCAGAATCGTCGCCTCAGGGGGCTTGGCTCTGAACAGCGGCGAACCTTGCTCGAACAATTCGGTGTCCAAACATGACCAGCGGGCGCCGCTGACCTTTGTCATCTGCGGAGCAGGTGGTGCTGGAAAAGGCTCAATCGTCGCCCGACTAGTCGAACTAGATGAGACCCTGTGGCTCAGTCGATCGTGGACCACTCGAGAACAACGGCCGGGCGAGTCCGATAACGCCTACGTCTATGTGTCGAGGGATGAGTTCGATCAACACATTCGTCAAGGCGGTTTCCTCGAATGGGCTCAGTTTTTCGAGAATCGTTACGGTACGCCGGTGCCCGTCGCACCGTCGGGCTCAGACGTTGTGCTCGAAATCGATGTACAAGGCGCGTTACAAGTGCGCGAAGTCGACCCTGCTGCGGTTGTCGTCTTGGTCTTGCCGCCGAATCGGTCCGAGCAACGGCGCCGAATGCAGCGCCGCGGCGACACCGACGACCACGTCGCGAAACGTTTGGCCAAGAGCGATGCCGAAGAAGACGTAGGCAGGGTCCTGGCCGACCTAGTCGTCGTAAACGACGATCTCGACCGCACTGTGGCCGAAGTGGCCGAACTAATCGAAGGTCGCCGCGCCGATTGCACCCCTAGGCCCATCTGACCCCGATACACTGCGTCGCTGGCCCGCGCATCTATTCCAACGCTACGAGGATCCAATGGCTTACGAAGACGACATCATGATCAAGCCGAGCATCGAGAACCTTCTCGAACGGGTCGACTCCAAGTTCACCTTGGTCACCCTGGCATCGCGCCGGGCCCGCCAGATCAACGCCTACTTCAGTCAGCTTGGCGACGGTGTTGGTGCCCAAGTTCCACCACAGGTCACCTCGAGTGCCCGCAAGCCTCTCTCGATCGCATTTCAAGAGATCAGCGGCGACAAGATCAGCTACGAACGCATCTCCGACGAAGAACTCGCCTCAGTCGGCCGCGGCGCCAACGCCGACCCCGTGCTTGGCGTCGTAGAGGGTGGCGCCGGTTCGAAGTCGACCGACGACGCCAGCTGAGCTAAACCGCGTGGCTCACGGCGACGCCCAGATTGATTACCCCGGTGTTTCGGGACGCCACATCGTGCTGGCCGTGTCTGGCGGTATCGCGGCCTACAAGGCCATCGAAGTGTGCCGGCGCCTGGTAGATGGTGGAGCTTCGGTAACACCGATACTCACCGAGTCGGCTCACCAGTTTGTCGGGCCCACCACATTCAAGGCGTTAGCTACCGAACCACTGGTTACGTCACTGTTCGACAGCGACGATCCGATTCCCCACACGACGCTCGGCCAGATCGCCGACCTCATCGTGGTCGCACCAGCTACGGCCAGAGTCATCGGGTCATACGCTGCAGGAATCTCCGATGACATCCTCGGCGCCACGCTCATTTCCACGAAGGCACCGGTGGTTGTGTGCCCGGCGATGCATACCGAGATGTGGGAGCACCCGTCGGTTCAAGAAAATCTCGCTACCTTGCGGCGTCGAGGAGTGCACATCGTCGAACCAGATGAAGGCCGCCTTGCCGGTGGCGACATCGGTAAGGGGCGGCTAGCCGCTCCAGCGCGAATACTCGCCGAAATCGAGCGACTTCTCGGTCCAAACGACCTGGACGCCCTAACGGTTGTGATCAGCGCCGGCGGCACTCGCGAACCCATCGACCCGGTCAGGTTCATATCGAATCGCTCGTCAGGAAAGCAGGGTTACGCGCTAGCCGCAGAAGCTGTTGGGCGCGGCGCCAACGTGGTTTTGGTGACCACCGTCGACTTGCCTATCCCGCACGGAGTCGCAGCCGTTCACGTGGAAACCTCAGAACAGATGCGCAAGGCTGTTCTCGAGAGCGCGGCTAATGCAGACATCGTCGTAATGGCTGCGGCAGTTTCGGATTTTCGTCCCGCTTCGACGGCGGACCAGAAGATCAAAAAATCCGCTGGGGTTCCCGAGATAGTCCTCGAACCAGCTCCCGACATCTTGGCCGAACTTGGCTCGCTTCGAACTGCCGACCAGACACTGGTCGGGTTCGCGGCCGAGACCGAGAACCTGCTCGACAATGCGGCCTCGAAACTGTCTCGCAAGAACATCGACATGATCGTGGCCAACGATGTGTCGGCCTCCGGCGTCGGGTTCGGCCACGACACCAACGCAGTGACCATTATCACCGAAGGTGGGCTGGTTACCGGCGTAGCGCTTTCGTCCAAACGCGAGGTCGCTAGAGCGGTGTTCGACCAAGTGATCCGATATCGCGAAATTCCGGCCGGGCCGACGCTGGTTTAGATCACCGCAGAAGTGCCGATCAGATATCTTGAAGCTGTCGGTGCCCAGAACTGACACCGCGCCACAAAACCAGGAGCTCCTGTGAGCAACAGACACACCTTCACCTCGGAATCAGTCACCGAGGGCCATCCCGACAAGATGGCCGACCAAATTTCGGACTCGATCCTCGATGCGCTGTTCGAACAGGATCCGATGAGCCGCGTCGCATGCGAAACGCTCATCACTACCGGACTGGTCGTAGTTGCCGGCGAGATCACAACCGAGGCCTACGTAGATATTCCGAGGGTTGTCAGAGGAACGATCAACGACATCGGCTACGACCGCGGTTCGCTTGGGTTCGATGGCAATGCGTGCGGTGTGATGATCACCCTCGACGAGCAGTCACCCGACATCGCCCAAGGAGTCGACGACTCCGAAGAAGTCCGCTCTGGAAGTTCCGGCGAAGACGACGTTCTCGACAAACAAGGCGCTGGCGACCAGGGAATGATGTTCGGCTACGCCTGCAACGAGACCGACGAGCTCATGCCTTTGCCGATTCATGTTGCCCACCGCATGGCCGAACGACTCACCGAAGTTCGCAAGTCGGGCCAGGTTCCGTACCTGCGCCCCGATGGTAAAACCCAAGTCAGCTTCGTCTACGAGGACGGCGTACCCGTCAAGCTCGAGAACGTTGTCGTTTCCACACAGCACGATGAAGGCATCGATCGCGATGCCATGATTCGGCCCGATCTGATCGAACAGGTCATTCGACCGTCAGTTCCCGAACAGTTCCGCGACGACGACTTCCAGGTGTTCGTCAACCCCACCGGCAACTTCGTAATCGGTGGCCCTGTCGGCGACGCTGGGCTCACCGGCCGCAAGATCATCGACGGCGGAATGGCCCGCCACGGCGGCGGTGCCTTCTCAGGCAAGGATCCATCAAAGGTCGACCGTTCGGCGGCATATGCCACTCGCTGGGTCGCCAAGAACGTCGTTGCTTCAGGAGCTGCCTCCAAGTGTGAGATTCAGGTCGCCTACGCCATCGGAGTAGCTCATCCGATGTCGATTTTGGTCGACACATTCGGCACCGAAACCGTTGATGCCGCGGCCATCGAAGCCGCTGTGCTCGAGGTGTTCGACCTACGTCCCGCCGCGATCATGCGCGATCTCGATCTTCGTCGACCGATCTACAAACCTACGGCGGCCTATGGCCACTTTGGTCGCGCTGCCGACAATGGATTCTTCCCGTGGGAGCAGACCAACCGAGTCGAACAGCTCAAGAGCGCTCTGGGTCTGTAGCGCCGCGGGAACAATTGTTCCAAGCGTCCCACCGCTGGGGCACAGATCTTCCCAGCGTCCCACCGCTGGGGCACAATTGTTCAAAGTGTCCCACCGCTGGGGCACAATGCCTAGGTGTCAGCGTCGGACCACAACACGAGTAGCGGGCTCGATGACGGGCAGAGTCGACTCTTTGAGGTAGCCGAAGTTGACGCGCCCGACCTGTCAG